>VTTJ01000006.1:300000-379968 GCA_008364785.1 Bacillus sp. BGMRC 2118
TAAATGATTCCTCAAAAGGTGGGAAACCTTCATTTCCTGCCTTTTATAGGAAAGAAGAAATTGGATTTAAAGACAAGAGTAATAACTTTATTAAGACAGGTATCAAGTATGTATACCGACTGCCATTAGGATTGCCGCCAAAGAAAATTCAACTTCTTCAGGAGGGTGCAAGTGTATTATCGGACGGTATTAATAAACCTGTAGAACTTGAATTTGATGGAATGCTGCACATCAATGTTTATGATAAAAAGCTTCCAACCTTCGTTCCATTTAAGGAGCTACCACAAACACATAAGTGGAATGTGACATTAGGAAAGCATTACAAAGGATGGATTCATCATGATTTCGATAAAATTCCACATATGGTTGTAGGAGGCACGACTAGATTTGGAAAAACAGTATTCATGAAAGACATTCTTACACAATTGATTCTAGAAAACCCTAATGATGTAGAGTTTTACATTATTGACCTCAAAGGAGGATTAGAATTTAGTAAGTTTGAACATCTTCGTCAAGTGATGTGGGTTGCCAAGAACCCAGCAGAAGCATCTTTGTTATTAAAACTAATCCATGATGAAATGTCCGGTAAGTTTAATGAGGAAGGCGAACTAGTTGAAGAAGGTCTGTATCAAATGTTTCTTAAAAATAATTGGTCCAACATAGTTGATACTCCATTAAAAAAGAGACGATTTGTCATTGTGGATGAAGGTGCTCAATTAGCAGCTGAGAAGTGGATGAAGAAAGATATGAAGGATCTACTTGGGTATTGCCAGTATACATTAGGTGAAATAGCTCGATTAGGAGGAGCACTAGGCTACCGGTTGATTTTTGGGACGCAGTATCCTACAGCAGATATTCTTCCAAGACAAATTAAAATGAATTCGGATATTAAGATCTCATTTCGACTTGGGACCGGGTATGCTTCAGAAGTCGTCTTAGATGAGCAAGGAGCGGAGAAGCTGCCTACTGATATAAAAGGTCGAGCACTTGTAAAAACGCACGAATTAAAAGAAATACAGGTGCCTTATATCGACAATAAGGAGATGTGGGAGTTATTGGAGGTGTATGATGACAGTGGGATTATCGAACACAGAGAAAAAGAAACAACGCCAGATGAATATCTTATCGACGATTGATTTTCTGGGCTTTGCATCGAGGTCGCATATTCAAGCAATACACAGTTTAGGTGATACCAGGAATGCAAATCGTGTACTGAGAGATATGCATGAGTACCTAAACCATTTTCGAGGAGATGAGAACATCTACTATCTTAATCAAAAGGGAAGGGATATGATAGGGTCCTCAAAAGAAATGAAACGGAATCAACAGACTGAGCATTATCTTATGCATAATGATATTTATATCTATTTAGGTTGTCCCTCTGATTGGAAGGTTGAAAGTCCAACTAGCTTTAAAGCAAATGTAAATCTTGGAGGGGGTGTTATATCTTCAAAAGAAATCACATTAATTCCAGATGGTAAATGCACGATAACAGGATTAAGGCATTACATTGAAGTTGATAACGCTAGGGTAATGAAAGAGAATCAAAAGAAGATTGAATCTTATTCATTGTTAAAGCGTGTAAGTGACTTCAAACTAATTTTCTATACATCTTCAGATATTAGAAGAAAGAAATTAGTCGAGTGGTGCAACGTGAAGAATATAAACTATGAGGTGCTAACAAAAAGTGACATTGTTTAATTATGCATTAAAGAATCCTTTAGTGCCACTCGGAACTGCTAGTGCTGGTAAACCTACACGAACAGCAACTGGTAATAATACTGCTCCGAGGAGGGCGACAGCTGGAGATGGCCAAAAGAAGAAAGAAATCACCATCATGAGTATCCCGATTGTCCAGTAAGCTAATGTAGGATTACGTATCAGTTTTGTAAAGGGAGAAATCATAACGTCATTTATACCTGTCTTCGTCAATGCTTTACTCATTGCAACAATGATTGAGATGACCAAAATGGTTGCCAACAACTCTGTTATGGCAAATATAAAACTATTAAAAATACCACTAACAGATTCAGTAAGTGATCCTGTTGCAGTAAAGGCTAGAATAAAAATTCCAATGATACAGACCAACGTTGTATCCCTTCTCATTACCATAAAACCAATAATTAGAGCGATGAACACAACATAGATCCAATGGAGTGCAGTTAATTCTACAATCATAGTTATTTCCCTCCATCGATATATTCATCTGCTTCATAGGTAAAACGTCTATAAGAGATGTAATACAGAATATGATGAAGTTGGAATCGTGTGAAAAAAAATGAAAGTATAATATGCTAATAAATGTGTAGATTTGACAAAATGAATGTTAATAAGCGGATTTTTTGAAGGTATATAGTGGGTATTGTAAAGAAATACATAACCTTACATATTTCCTCGGAAATTTTCGAGTGGTTTTTGCAGCATTCGAGAGGATTTTGAATCAATAAATCAAGACATGCAATTTGTTTGCATGTCTTGACAATATTTTTATGCATTTTCATCAATGACTTGAAATTTAGTAACATAAGAAGGTCGTAAGAAGATAGACTGTTTGTCAATTCCTTCCGATGTCCCCCGTTTTTTATGTGCTTCGTTATAGGCATTAGAACTTTGCCAGTTTATAAAGTCACTTTCTTTCTCCCATATTGTTAAAATAACATACGTATCATGATTAATCGGTCGGAGGACGCGGATTGAACAAAATCCTGGCTCTGTTTCAATGAGTCTCGCACGGTTTTTGAATCGGTATTCGAAGGTAGTTCTTCCTTCTTCTCTAACAGGTATGTTGTTGAAAATTGCAAAGCCAGAACCATTCAATTGACCACTGCCATCAATAACTTCAAATGCAGTTCCCTCATTAAATAAACTCGTTGACTCTGTTTCATGAAGTAACAGTGCTTGATCATCGTCTCCTGACATTAGTAACATCGTCTCGTTTTTGTGTTTTGTTTTTAGATTGGATAAATAATCAATCGTTCCGAATGTTCTATAAATATTCATGTTACACCTCCATTTTTTAGTATAACCAAGCAATATATGAAAAGAAAATTTAAACTGTATTGGAAAAACATACATAACATGAGCAAATATTTACAATACTATTAGGAAAGTGATGATAGATGATAGGATGATTCTAGTATGAAAGTAGAATGAGGTGGCAGCTATGAAGAGAAAGCTACTGATAGGTACTGCTGCAGTAGTCGCAACAATCATCTTAGGAATTACAGGGTATATCCTAATATTACTAGCCGGAAATTATGTCGTGGATGAACAGAAGCTAGTGATGGATTCTACTACAACAATGGTAGATGAAAAAGGACATTTAATTTCAAAACTATATATTGAAGATCGTGTGTTAACGGATATTGAACAAATTCCCTTGCATGTTCAGAATGCATTTGTTGCAATAGAAGATGCCAGATTCTACGAACATCATGGAATTGATATGAAGGCCATATTTAGAGCTTTATATAAAGATATACTGGCAGGTGGAAAGGTAGAAGGCGGTAGTACAATTACGCAGCAATTAGCAAAGAATGTGTTCTTGTCAAATGAGAAAACACTGCTCCGAAAAACTAAGGAAGCAATCATATCAATTAATCTTGAAAGGAAATATAGCAAGAAGAAGCTACTAGAGCTATATGTAAACCAAATTTATTTTGGACATGGAGCGTATGGGATAGAGACTGCATCACAGCTTTATTTTAATAAAAGTGTATCTGAATTAACATTAGAAGAAGGGGCATTGTTGGCCGGTATTCCTAAAAGCCCAACGTATTACTCTCCGATAACAAATAATAAGAATAGTATGGATAGAAGGAACTTAGTCCTTGATGTTATGCAGAGAAGAGGATTTATATCTGCAGAAGATGCTGTAAGAGCAAAAGGGAAAGTAGTATCCCTAAATATTAGTGAGGATAAACGCAATCCTGCTTACGCAACGTATATCGATATGGTAATGGAAGAGGCAAAACAACTATTTAACTTAACAAACGAGGAGTTAATGACTGGTGGTTATACCATAACGGTTCCTATTAACGCTGAAGTACAGCAAATGGCATATGAGCTCTTTAAAAAGGAAGAATATTTTCCAGGAACTAATGAATCTGCCGAAGGTGCTTTTGTGCTATTGGATGCGAATAACGGTGGAGTTTTATCCGTTATAGGTGGACGGAATTATGTGAGTAAAGGAATTAATCGTGTCGTTGTAAAGAGGCAGCCCGGATCTACACTAAAGCCTCTTGCCGTCTATGGTCCTGCATTGGAAGAAAAAGAATATCATCCGTATTCAATGCTTGTTGATAAACCCATTTCATATGGCGATTATACACCAAAAAATCATACCGGAATGTACCAAGGTAAGATGACAATGTATGAAGCATTGATTCAATCAGCGAATGCACCTGCAGTATGGCTTCTAGATAAAATAGGAATAGACGTTGGTAAAAAATATATTGATAAAGCAGGCTTGTCAATTCCAGATCAAGGCCTAGCTATTGCACTAGGTGGACTTAAAGAGGGGATTTCACCTATTGACTTGGCTAAAGCCTATCGAGCATTTGCAAAGGATGGGAAAATTGTCGATCCATATTTTATTAAGAAGATGGTAAATCGTGATGGGGAAGTCATCGCTTCCGTTCAAGTAGAAGAACGAGAAGTTTTCTCCCCACAAACTGCCTGGTATGTTACACGTATGCTAGAAGGAGTTGTAGATGAAGGAACTGCTCGCTCAGGAGTATATCATGGAGTATTAGCCGGTAAAACTGGAACAACCTCTTATACAGGTGTGAAGGGTGCAACCCGTGATGCATGGTTCGTCGGCTATACGCCAAATGTCGTTGGGGCTTTATGGATGGGATATGATACGACAAACAACGAACAATATTTAAAACATGGCAGTGCATATCCAACAAGATTATTCAAAAAAATATTATCTTCTTCTCCAGTTGACCAACAAGCACGATTTATCACACCAAAAGGGGTAGAGGAATTAGAAGAGCCAATTGTAATGGAAGGGAAACCAGACATAAAGTCACATATTACGTTCAAACCACTTAGCTTATTTACGATTCAGTTAACATGGGAAATCCAAAATGAGCGTATTGAGTATAAAGTGTATGAAAAGAAAGATGAATCGTGGGAGTATATAGGAAAGGTAAAGAGCGGTGAAGGTTCCTTTGAGATTGAAAATGTAAATATATTCAATATACCAAGTTACTATATTATTCCATACAATCCACAAACAGAAGAAGACGGAGAAAAATCTAATGTGGTCACTCCTTCTTTTCGAAAGTAACCTCTTGCTTTTATACAAGAGGTTTTCTTTTTTGTTAGTAATCATACAAATTGCCTTAGACCATTGTGATTGAATATTATAAGTTGATAAGAAAATTGTAGTTTGGTATGGTAACGACAGGATTTCTGACTTTTTTATGAACTGTGATTTTAAAATACGACATTAAGGTTTGAAATATTGTATAGTTAGTATGGATATTAGAAAACTAATGGATATGAATGGACTTGGAAGGTGTGGAATAATGGAAAGAATGTTTAATGATACATATTTGAAAGCTGCTAGAGGAGAAAAGACAGATCATGTTCCTGTATGGTATATGAGGCAAGCAGGCCGATCCCAGCCAGAATATAGAAAGATTAAAGAGAAATATTCGCTTTTTGAAATTACACATCAACCAGAATTATGTGCTTATGTAACGAAGCTGCCTGTAGATCAATATAATGTCGATGCTGCTATTCTGTACAAAGATATTATGTCTCCACTTCCTTCAATTGGGGTAGACGTTGATATTAAAGCAGGAATTGGCCCGGTAATCTCAAATCGTATTAGTTCTTATGCTGATGTAGAAAAGCTTGGAGAAATTAATCCAGAAGAAGATGTGCCATACGTTCTAGAAACAATTAAATTGTTAACAACTGAGCAGTTAAGTGTACCTTTAATTGGGTTTGCAGGTGCTCCGTTTACACTTGCGAGCTATATGATTGAAGGCGGACCTTCAAAAGGTTATCATCGAACAAAAGCTTTTATGCATGCAGAACCGAAAGCATGGTTTTTACTAATGGACAAGTTAGCAGAGATGACAATCAGATATGCGAAAGCTCAAATTAAAGCTGGAGCAAAGGCCTTTCAAATTTTCGATTCTTGGGTTGGTCAATTAAATGTTGCTGATTATCGTACGTTTATTAAGCCGACAATGGAAAAAATCTTCAACAGTCTGCGTGAAGAAAATGTTCCTTTAATTATGTTTGGTGTAGGAGCAAGTCACCTAGTGAATGACTGGCATGACCTTCCGTTAGATGTTGTCGGATTAGACTGGAGAATTCAAATTCAAGAAGCAAGAGATAAAGGGATTACAAAGCCGGTGATGGGGAATTTAGATCCTTCTGTATTACTAGCTCCGTGGGATGTAATTGAGAAAAAGACAATTGAAATACTAGATCAAGGAATGAAGGATCCTGGTTATATTTTTAACCTTGGACATGGCGTATTCCCTGAAGTTAATCCCGAAACATTAACACGTTTAACTGCATTTGTTCATGAATATTCATCAATGAAAAAGTAAGCAAGGAGTGGGATTGAAAAATGAAAAGGAAAATGGGATTACTTGTAATGGCATATGGTACGCCTTACAAAGAAGAAGATATTGAACGATATTACACTCATATTAGACACGGCAGAAAGCCTTCACCTGAAGCGCTTGAGGATTTAAGGAACCGTTATGAGGCAATTGGTGGTATATCGCCACTGGCTAAAATTACAATTGAACAAGCTGAGAGTTTGAAAAACCATTTAAATACAATTCAAGATGAAATTGAATTTAGTATGTATCTAGGATTAAAGCATATAGAGCCGTTTGTTGAAGACGCAGTTCAACAGATGAAAGATGATGGAATTGAAGAGGCGGTTAGTATCGTACTAGCACCTCATTTCTCTACCTTCAGTGTGAAATCATACAATGGCCGAGCGAAGGAAGAATCAGAACGCATTAACGGTCCTGTTATTTACAGTGTAGATAGCTGGTATGATGAACCGAAGTTTATTCAATATTGGGCAGAGGAATTAAAAAAGACATATGCAACAATGACAGAAGAAGAGCGTAACAGTTCTGTAGTTATTGCATCCGCACATAGCTTACCTGAAAAGATTATTGCGGCAGGTGATCCGTATCCAGAGCAATTAAAGGAAACAGCAAAATTAATTGCAGACGCTTCAGGAATTCATAACTATGTCATCGGCTGGCAAAGTGCTGGAAATACACCTGAGCCATGGATTGGACCGGATGTCCAGGACTTAACAAGAGACTTATTTAAGGAACATGGATATAAGGCTTTTGTTTATATCCCAGTTGGCTTTGTAGCAGATCACCTTGAGGTCCTGTATGACAATGATACAGAATGTAAAGTCGTAACAGATGAAGTGGGCGCAAGCTATTACCGCCCTGAAATGCCAAATGCAAAACCGGCGTTCATTGATGCGTTAGCAACTGTTGTGATGAAAAAACTTTCAACCGTAAAAAACTAAGGCTCATTTCTAAGAATTTGTTGCTATTAGTACAATTATTCTGAGTGTATAACCAGTTTTAGAAGCATATATGAGGTTTGATTAGAAAAGAGCAACTTTCTTTATATAATAAAGCATCTAGATACTAAGGTAAAAATCGGGATTTTGGAATCTTTACGAGAAAGCAACAATCATACCAAAACAGCAAAAAATAAAGAAGGCGATAAACATGGAGAAAGCCAAAAAACGAGTAGCGATAATTGGTGGAGGAATTACCGGTTTAACTACAGCTTTCTATTTACAAAAGCAATCTCAAGAACAAGGGATAGAGATAGACTATACCTTAATTGAAGCAAGTGATAAATTAGGTGGTAAAATCTCTACTCTTCGAAAAGATGGATTTGTCATTGAAAAGGGTCCAGATTCCTTTTTACAAAGAAAGGTAAGTGCTGGACAGCTAGCAGAAGATCTCGGAATTGCTGACCAACTTGTAAATAATGCTACGGGCCAAGCATATGTGCTTGTAGGAAATGATCTACACCCGATACCTGAGGGAGCTGTGATGGGAATTCCGACGAAGATTTCTCCATTTATTACGACAGGTCTATTTACTCCACTTGGAAAATTGCGTGCTGCAGCTGATTTAATATTACCTAAGAGCACCCAAAAAGGCGATCAATCATTAGGGCAGTTTTTCCGTAGAAGGCTTGGTGGTGAAGTAGTCGAAAACTTAATTGAACCACTGCTATCTGGGATTTATGCTGGTGATATAGATAAGCTAAGTCTTCAATCGACATTTCCTCAATTCGAGGATGTGGAACAGAAATATAGAAGTTTAATATTAGGTACAAAAGCTACGACACCTAAAGCAAAATCTCCGAAGACTGGTAAAAAGGGACAGTTCCAAACACTTACAACAGGTCTTTCTTCACTTGTTGAAGCGATTCGTCAATCATTGCCTGAAGAACAAGTATGGTTAGGTGAGAATGTAACATCAATTCATAGAAGTGAAGATGGTTATAAAATTAAGACTGAGAATAGAGGAGAGGTAACATTTGATTATGTCGTGCTAGCTACTCCTCACCAAATCTCAAGAAATTTATTACGACCATATGGTATCCTTACTGAGTTTGAAGAAATACCGTCAACTT
Organism: Bacillus sp. BGMRC 2118; assembly: GCA_008364785.1. Taxonomy (GTDB): domain Bacteria; phylum Bacillota; class Bacilli; order Bacillales; family SA4; genus Bacillus_BS. The sequence continues at coordinate 308,668 of VTTJ01000006.1, forward strand.
CTGTTGCAACTGTGGCGATGGCTTATCCGTTAGAAGCAATCAATCAGAAGCTGGAAGGGACAGGATTTGTCGTTTCAAGAAACTCTCCGTACACGATAACTGCATGTACATGGACACATAAAAAGTGGCCACATACAACACCGGAGGGGAAAGCACTTTTACGTTGTTACGTAGGAAAAGCAACGGATGAGGAAATTGTCTTTAAATCAGACGATGAAATTATACAGGCTGTGAAATCGGATTTATTCACGATCCTTGGAATTACAGAAGACCCAGATTTTATTGAAATTACACGTTGGAAAGAATCGATGCCTCAGTACATGGTGGGACATAAAGATCGAGTAGAAAAGATGAAGGAGCAAGTAAAAGAGAAACTTCCAAATCTTTTTGTATCAGGTAGTTCATTCGAAGGCCTGGGATTACCCGATTGTATCAATCAAGGTAAAAAAGTAGTAGACGAAATTATATCTTCTTTATAAGTAGGAGAGCAACTCAAATGGAGTTGCTTTTTTTTATGGACTTACTGGTAAGTAACTGTGTCACTGTTATGTACAGTGAGCTTACAGTTGAGACTAAGAAAACAGTTTATGTATTAAGCAGTGACTAATTAGTAAGAGTTTTTTTCATGTGTTTTATCAGTCACAGAATAAAAAATATTTCAGCCAATGAGAAACCCGAACTATTAGGTGGTATTTCAATGAATTTTTTTGCCTAATAATTCAGGTCTATTTGATTTTGAGTAGACTTTGTTGATTCTGCATATTTGACTATTACTAAACCTAGGAGAATGGAGCGAGTGGCTGTAGCGCAATGGAACGAACTTGTTCTTTCAACTCAACTTATTAATTAGTAATAAATTATAAGAAGCAATTTAGTTATTTTTCGTTTTTGAGGATAATTATTAAGTATTAAGAATTGTCCCATCCTCTTCAAGTATATTTAGTCACCAATTTTATTACAATCTTCACAGTGATTCATATAGCATTCATGTTGTTCATCAATTTCTTTTCCGCAATCTCTGCATTGTTTCGGTGGTAAGTTCTTAAAGAATTCAGTGCTCTTTACTAACATTGTTCATACCCCCTAGAAGTTGTTACACTCATTGTATTATAACAATTTATAAAATGTCAACGACTGTTTTGTAACAGTTTAAAATTGTGCGATTATCCTTATGTTTGATAAAATAATAAGGGTGTATTCGTATAGATTGTTGCTTTGCGTAAGTATCCCAATAGCCGGATTTTTACCTTAGTATCTAGATAATTCTATACATAAAGAGAGTTGCTCTTTTCTAATCCAACCTTATTTTGCTTCTAGAACTGGTTGTTCACAAAGAATGAATGTAATAAAAGCAACGAAGTTTTAGAAAAGAGCCAATAATAAAAACGCTACGTGAGGGGTAATGAGATGAAGCTTACTGTAATTGGCTTTTGGGGAGGATATCCTGGAAAAAATGAAGCAACATCTGGCTATTTGTTGGAAGAAAAGGATTTTAAGTTGCTTATCGATTGTGGAAGTGGTGTTATTTCACAGCTGCAAAATTATGTTCAGCCCGAAGAATTAGATGCTGTTATACTTTCTCACTATCATAATGATCATGTAACTGATATCGGTGCTTTGCAGTATGCAAGATTGATAAGAGGGTTTATAGATATTGCTCCGCCCTTACTTCCGATTTACGGACATAAAGAGGACCACGAAGGCTTTAGTAAACTAACTTACAATCAAATAACAAAGGGTATTGCCTACAATCCCAATAAGAAAATAGAGATTGGTCCCTTTTCAATAACTTTCTTAAAGACAAAGCATCCTGTCACTTGTTATGCAATGCGGATACAAACCTCAACATCGTCAATTGTGTACACTGCAGATACTTCATTCATGGAAGACTTCATTCCTTTTTCTGAAGAAGCAGATCTTCTTATTAGTGAATGTAATCTATATGCAGGGATGGATGGTACAAAAGCTGGTCACATGACAAGTGAGGATGCTGGAAGATTGGCACAAGAGGCAAATGTAGATAATTTGCTATTAACTCATCTTCCACATTTTGGAGAGCTCTATGAATTAGTTCAACAGGCGAAAACCATATACAAAGGGAAAGTCTTTTTAGCGAGCTCAGGCTTAACGTTTGAGATGTAGATGTCGATTTTTTTATTTTGTAAGTTCCTTCTACATATATGGACTTCGTTTACTACCAAGAGATAAGTATGTAAATAAATTTATAGTAATATACAATTCTGTATTCTAAAACTCCATTACTTCAAGTACTGGAGTTTTATTATGCAGCGATAGAAGTATAGTACGATAATTCTTGATAGTCTGATTTTCATAGAATATAATATATTTAGAAAATTATTAATAAATAGAATGGAATATTTTTCATTCATGGGAGGGAAAACACGTGAATATTAGTGCGAAGTTACTAGAAAATGCACGTCAATATGGAACGAAGCCTGCATATGTATTTCAAGATACTGAGACTTCATACCTAGAATTTAATGGAGCTGTTTCTAAGTTTGCCCATGCACTGTCGGAAATGGGGATAAAAAAGGGGGACCATATTGCACTTTTATTAGGTAACAGTCCACACTTTGTAATTGGACTGTATGGTGCGTTAAGAGCTGGTGCAACAGTGATTCCAATCAACCCGATATATACTCCAGATGAAATTGGTTACATACTGAATGATGCAGATGTTAAGGTTGTAGTGGCGTTAGATTTACTAGTTCCTTTGTTTGAGAAAATGAATCCACTTTTACCCAAAATTGAACACTTAGTTATTTGTGAAACTCCCAAAGGGAACGAGGCAACATTAGATGTAACTCAACTTTCTATTTTCCCAAAAATGAAATCGTTTACAAACTTTATTGCTAGTGGAGATCCAATGTTCCAAGGACCAGAAGTACATGAAGATGATACAGCCGTTATCCTTTACACTTCAGGTACAACAGGCAAGCCAAAGGGAGCAATGTTATCACATAAAAATGTATATAGTAATGCTCAAGATGTAGCGAATTACCTGAATATTAGTGAGACAGATCGTGTCATTGCGACGTTACCTATGTTTCATGTATTTTGTTTAACTGTTGCGTTAAATGCACCTTTATTAAATGGTGGCACAGTTATTATCGTTCCAAGGTTCAGCCCTGGCGATATCTTCTCAATTATAAAAAAATACGATGCAACAGTATTCGCTGGTGTTCCAACGATGTACAACTTCTTGCTTCAATACCCTGAAGGATCTGTTGAAGATTTACGTTCTCTACGTTTATGTATTTCTGGAGGCGCTTCCATGCCAGTTGCTCTTCTCAAATCATTCGAGAAGAAATTCCAGGTAGCTATTTCTGAAGGATATGGATTATCAGAAGCTGCACCTGTAACTTGCTTTAATCCACTTGACCGAGAGCGGAAACCTGGTTCAATTGGAATGAGCATTGTGAATGTAGAAAATAAGGTTGTAAACGAATTAGGAGACGAAGTACCTGTAGGTGAGGTGGGTGAACTAATCGTTCGAGGGCCAAACGTAATGAAAGGCTACTATAAGCTGCCAGAAGAAACAGTTCATACAATTCGTGATGGCTGGTTGTACACAGGAGATTTGGCTAGAATGGATGAAGAAGGCTACTTTTATATCGTTGACCGTAAGAAGGATATGATTATTGTCGGTGGCTATAATGTTTATCCACGTGAGGTAGAAGAAGTATTATATTCACACTCATCAGTCATGGAAGTAGCTGTCATCGGTGTACCTGACATGAACTTCGGTGAAGCAGTTAAATGTTTCGTTGTCGTTAAAGAAGGAGAAAGTGTAACAGAGGAAATGTTAGTAAGCTATTGTGCAGACCATTTGGCTAAATACAAAATTCCTAGTTCAATTGAATTCCTTGAAGAATTACCGAAAAATACAACAGGAAAAATACTAAGAAGAGCATTAAAAGATCAAGTAAAAGCATAGTAAAAATAGTAATCGGTAAAGTGCATGCACTTGCCGATTATTTTTTTACACCTATCATCAATAAAATGAACTTACAAAGGAAAATGACCACATACGTAGAAATGTATAAGGAATGAAAACTTTAGGAGGGTAATTATGGAATCAATCGTAGTCAGTGTTCAAAATCATATCGCTTATGTGACACTTAACCGTGCTGAAGCACTAAATAGTTTTAACTATGATACATTATGTGAGTTAGATAAGGTGATAGAATCATTGAGTGTGAACCGTGAAGTACGAGTTGTTATTTTTACTGGTTCAGGAGAAAAGGCATTTAGTGTAGGGGCAGACTTAAAAGAGAGAAAAACGTTAACCATTGAACAAGTAAAGAGAAACTTAAATAAAATTAATCGTGTCTTTACGGCTATTGATCAAATGCCACAGCCAACGATTGCGGCCATTAATGGATTTGCTTTTGGTGGGGGAATGGAGCTGGCACTAGCATGTGACTTCCGAATTGCTGCAGAGTCTGTTGTAATGGGGTTAACTGAAACAAGTCTTGCTATTATCCCTGGAGCTGGTGGGACACAACGGTTGCCTAGAATAGTGGGTGAGTCGAAAGCTCTTGAACTCATACTAACGGCTAAACGGATGACAGCTGATGAGGCGAATTCAATTGGACTATTATACAAAGTAACAGAACAAAAGCAATTACTGGAGGAAGCTACAAAATTAGCAGAAGTGATGCTGTTAAACGGGCCAATCGCTCTGCAACAAGCCAAATATGCCATTAAGCAAGGAATGAATGCAGACCTGCAAACCGGACTTACAATAGAACGAAAAGCATATGAAGTAACCATTCCAACAGAAGATCGAATAGAGGCACTTCAGGCATTCAGTGAAAAGAGAAAACCTAACTTTAAAGGCCAATAATAGAGTATCTGTGAAGACAAGGGGAATTAAGATTCTTACGCCTCGTAGTAGAGTAATGCGAGGCGTTTGTCATCTACTATTTTTTAACCTTCTAACATTAATAAGGATGGCTTGTACAGTGTTCATTTCTGTAACATCATAAAATCCACATGCATGCAAAGAGGCTTAATTAAAGGAGGAGTTATACTTGTCAAGAAAGGCATTTCGTGCACCTGAAGCAGTTTCTGTTGGTCCTTACTCACATGCTATTGAAGCCGGAGAATTACTGTTTCTATCTGGGCAAACACCAATAGACTCAACTACTCGAAAACTTGTAGAAGGTGATATTACTGAGCAGACAAAACAATGCTTTAAGAACCTTTTCAGTGTTTTGGAAGCAGCAGGATTAACTTCTGATCATGTAGTAAAAGTAAATGTATTTCTTACAGATATGAATCATTTCACAGCAATGAATGAAGTGTATTCCACACAATTTTCAGAGCCGTTTCCTGCGCGTACAACTATAGGTGTGGCATCACTTCCATTGGGTGCACAGGTTGAAATTGAGATGATAGCGAGAAGATAAAAAATTAGGTAAGAGGGATAAGCCTTAGGGACAGGTACACAGTGCCTTAGTGGGGCAATGAACCTGTCCTTTATCCTTCAATGAAAGGTTTGTAAAGTATGAAATATAGAAGCATAGGAGCATCCGGGCTAAAGGTGAGTGAATTAAGCTTAGGGAGCTATCTGACGATTTCCGAAGCAGATTCAATTGAATTAATATATAAAGCAATGGACCTTGGGATCAATTCTTTTGATACAGCCAATACGTATCAAAACGGGGAGGCAGAACGAATACTGGGTAAAGCTTTAAAGTCTTTTCCAAGGGATGAATATGTTATCAGTACTAAAGCTTTTTGGCCAACTGGTTCAGGTCCTAATAGTAGAGGACTTTCTAGAAAGCATCTTACTGAGCAGGTCAGTCAGAGTCTTAGACGAATGGATCTAGACTATATTGATTTATTTTATTGTCATAGTTTTGATCAACATACACCTGTTGAAGAAACATTAAGAACGCTAGATGATCTAATCAGGCAAGGAAAGATATTATATGCAGGAGTGAGTAATTGGTCAGCAGAACAGTTACAAGAGGCAATGCAAATTTCTAGTAAGTTGTTGTTGAACAAACTGATTGTAAATCAATGTGAGTATAGTCTTCTTAAACGAGATATTGAAGTTACACAATTGCCTTATACTACTGAGCTTGGAATATCTCAAATTACCTTTAGTCCACTTTCCCAAGGTATTTTAACAGGAAAGTATACACACAACATACCAGATAATAGCCGCGCAACTAATCCTGCAGTAAATAAGTTCTTCTATAAATTATTTACTGAAGAAAACCTAAAACTGGTTGAAAAGTTGGAGGTTATTGCCAAGGAATATGGTCTGACAATCATAGAACTCTCTCTATCCTGGGTGTTAAGGCAAGATAAAATTGCGAGTACGGTAATTGGAGCTTCTTCAATAGTGCAACTCGAAGAAAATGTGAAAGCAGTGGAGAAAATGATTCCTCACCATTTAATAAGTGAGATAAACGATTTATTGTTAGAGACTGAATAAATAGGTACATAAACTAGCGAAATATAAACATCATTACAAGCATATTTTATTCATATTGATGTTTATTGTAAGGAGTGTTTATTTGAACATTAAAACTAAACTGATTATTGGATTAATAGGCAGTCTAATTATTTGCCTATTTGGTGTTTATCGTTTAGTCCTTGAGGTTCCTTCTCCTGTAGATTCCTTGGTAATTCCCATAGCATTCTCAGTGACGGGCTTTGTAGGTGTTATTGCAAATTTGTATACCTTGATAAATATAAATAAGTAAATAAAGATAAAATCTTTAGACTGACGATAAGTGTAAACTGAAGAATGTTGCTCTCAGGCTAAATTTGAATGGACATCTATGCATATTTTTTTATGTAGAAGGCTCGTAAAAGGGGCTGAATATTTCACGAACCAACATACAATTAGAAGAGGAGGATCCATTTAAATAAAGGCTAAAAATACAATTACTATGGAGGTAATGTAGGTGAGAGCAGCGATTTACCGTACTTATGGTTCACCGGAAGTTATAGGTATAAATGATGTTGAACAGCCACACATTATTGAACAAGATCGGGTGTTGATTCGTGTACACAGTGCCTCTGTCAATACATTAGACTATTTGTATCGGAAGGGGTATTTACCAACAAGAATGGATAATGGACTCACTAAACCGAAGAATCCTATACTAGGAATAGATGTTGCAGGAACTATTGAGGCTATTGGTGAGGGTGTACGTAAATTCAAGGTAGGGGATCATGTTTTCGGAAGTTGCTTCGGATCTCATTCTGAGTATGTCGCTCCTCGTGAGAGTTTCCTCAGTCTTATGCCGAAAAACATAACTTTTGAGGAAGCAGCTGCTATACCATGTGCTGCTCAAACTGCTCTGCAAGCATTACGTGATGTAGCACAGATAAAGCAAGGTCAGCGCGTCTTAATATATGGAGCTTCTGGTGGTGTCGGGCATTTTGCTGTTCAACTCGCAACTTACTTTGGAGCTGAGGTAACTGCTGTGTGTAGCACTCCAAATTTAGAGTGGGTTAAGGAACTTGGGGCAGAACATGTTATTGATTATACTAAGGAAGATTTCTCGAAGAATGGAATTAAATACGATATTATTTTGGATGCAGTGGGTAAGCGAACCTATTTCAGTTGTTTGCAATCTTTAACTGAAAACGGTATGTATATTACGGAACATCTATTTTTCCCTAAATACCATCCTTTTCAATTAATGGTAGGAGCTTTGATAGGTAACAAGAAAGCAAAAACTCATTTTACAAAACCAAATGATAAAGATCTGGACTTCCTAAAAGGTCTTGTTGAGGAAGGAAGAGTAAGACCGATTATTGAAAAATGTTATCCTTTGGACCAAATAGTAAAGGCACACCAGCACATTGAAAGTGGCCGTACAAAAGGGAAAATCGTTCTAAAAGTCAGATAAACGAACATAATCACAGTTTCTATATTGCATTTGTAAAAGCTTTTTAACTACTATTTGTATAGTAGTTTTTTATTGTCAGGATTAGGCGAAGTGGTCTTCTTTTCTAACAACCAAACTCGTTCCTTTAACTCCAAAACGACCTCATAGACGAATTTTCTATATTTTTTCCTTGTATTTAAATAAAAACATTACAATTTTATCTCAAAATATACTAGTATAATAGAAAAACATAAAATGAGGAGGTATCAAAATTGACAACATCCGCAATTGATGGAAAATCATCACAACTAGTAATGGGAGTGCAGGCTGGAATCAGTATTGCGATCGGTTACATGCCGATTGCCTTAACGTTCGGTTTATTGGCAAAAACAACTGGCCTCACGGTGGGTGAAACGTTTCTAATGAGTTTACTAGTGTTTGCGGGAGCATCCCAATACATAGCTCTAAGTTTGATTGCAGCGGGTACGGGTGCGTTTGAGATTGTTTTAACAACTTTTATTGTGAACATCCGTCATTTTCTGATGAGTGCGTCCTTGAATGAAAAGGTAGAAGAAGCTCCAAGAATTTTTAAAGCAATCTATGCATTTGGTATAACGGATGAAACATTTTCAGTTGCAGCGACAAAGGAAGGAAAGCTTGCAACAGGCTTTTTATTCGGTTTAGTATCTGTCTCATACGGTAGCTGGGTTGTATTTTCAGGAGTGGGTCATGTTATTGGATCAAGTTTACCTTCAACACTGCAAGAAAGTATGGGAATAGCTTTATACGCAATGTTTGTTGGATTGCTCGTACCTTCCATCAAGAAACATCAAAAGGTTTTATATCTAGCGGCACTTGCAGGTTTCTTGAATTTTGTCTTCGTCCTATTCATGGCAAAGGGCTGGGCAATCGTTGCCGCCACACTCATTTCCTCTGTTGTTATAGAAGTGGTCACAATGAAAAAGGGGGAGCAGCATGGATAATTTACTTTTAGTTATTTTCGGTATGGCCATTGTTACGTATCTCCCTCGTATGATTCCTCTACTTTCATTAAGTGGCAAGGAGCTTCATCCGTTTATCCAAGGGGTTTTAAAAAACGTACCTTATGCAACATTAGGTGCATTAATTATTCCAGGAATCTTTTTGTTTCATGAAAATATATGGTTCGGAATAATCGGCGCAGTGGCAGCTTTTATCATCGCCTTTTTAGGTGCTAATGTCATTGTAGTTGTTTTGGGTTCTATCGCTGTACTCGCTATAGTCGCATATATTTTATAAGCTCTTTTCTAAAACTTTGTTGCTAGTAATTATTTTGGGTGTAAAACCAGTTTTAGAAGCAAATCTAGGTTGGATTAGAAAATTATAGAAGTATCTAGATATTAAGGTGGAAATCCTGCTTCGTGAGATTTTTACAATAAGCAACAATCTATACGAAGATAACTAGAGTCTGGACACGTTCCAGGCTTTTTCTAATTTAGAGATGTAGACAAACAGTTCTAAACTTTTGGTTGTCCGACTAGACATAGTAAGAGGACGAGTATAGGGGGGACAGATTGTGAAAAAGACAGTATTAGGCTCTATTGTCGTATACATTGTGTTTAGTGTGGTCATCTGTATGTATATTTTTAATTGGGCAGACACAGCAATTCCTAGTGGCTATGAAGGAACTGCATCAGATCCGACTACGTTTATGAATGAAAAGGAATTAGTCATCAGTGAGGAATTTTCTAAGATAAGAAATGCACTTTACTTTATATCTACTCCTTATGAGTGGCTGTTACTATTTATTTTATTGGCTGTGGGCTTATCGAAGAAGTTTCAGGATTGGGCAAAGACAACAGTGCGGATTCGACCACTTCAAGTGTTTATTTATCTATTTTGGATAACGTTGTTCACCACTGTTTTAAGCTTTCCTTTTAAATTATTTGGCTATCATCTCTCGAAGGATTATGGTATAAGTATCCAGCCCTTTAATAGCTGGATGAAAGATTACATGATTGATTTCTGGATCAATTACTTCTTAACGGGGTTAATTGTACTAGTGTTATATAGTCTAATGAGAAAAAGTCCGAAAAGATGGTGGCTGTATGGATGGCTGTTTTCCATTCCATTTACGTTATTTTTGACTTTCATTCAGCCCGTTTTTATTGATCCGCTGTACAATGATTTTTATCCTTTGAAGGACAAAGAATTAGAGGAAAAGATTTTATCGATTGCAGAAAAAGCAGGAATTCCGGCCGAGCATGTATATGAAGTCAATATGTCAGAAAAAACGAATGCGATGAATGCCTATGTAACAGGAATAGGAGATAATTCAAGAATTGTATTGTGGGATACAACGCTAAATAAATTGGAACATGACGAAGTGTTGTTTATTATGGCACATGAAATGGGCCATTATGTGAAGAAACATGTCTTGTTTGGTGTAATTAGTTCCACACTCGTATCTTTAATTGGTTTTTATTTAATTCATAAACTGATGAGCATCATTATAGGACGGTTCGGTCACCGTTTTAACATTCAGGATATGAAGGAAGTTGCAACAATCCCTCTGTTTTTCTTATTATTATCTGTGTTGTCCTTCTTATTTGCGCCAGTTAGTAACTCTGTATCGAGAGCACATGAGCTTCAATCCGATACATATGCAGTAGAATTGACGGAAAATCCAGAAGCAGCAGTTGGATCGTTTCAAAAATTGACACAATCTAATTTAAGTGAAGTCAATCCACCATTTCTTGTGAAATTATTTAGATATACACACCCGCCGATGGTTGAACGAATTCATTACTTAGACAGCTATGAACTAAAAGAAAACAATAAATAGATGAAAAAATGGCATTATTCTAGCAATAGAGTAGTGTCATTTTTCAATAGTATGATAGATTAGATAGACATAATAGCTTTAAACGGGGTGGAAGAATGAAACGTGTGATGGTCATTGGTGTTTCTGCTGGTGTTGGTAAAACAACATTTGCTAGAAAAGTAGGAGAAAAACTGGGACATCCTGTTACTCACTTAGATTCTTTGTATTGGAAAGCAGGATGGATTGAGTCAGAGTTACGTGAATTTGAACAAAAACAAAAAGAAGTAGTAGAGCAGGATAAGTGGATAATAGAGGGAAACTATAACTCTACCTTTCACATTAGAGCACAGCATGCCGATACGATTATATATTTAGAATTACCTTTATATGTATGCTTATATCGAGTTGTGAAAAGATGGCTTACGAATATTGGTAATACAAGACCAGATATGCCAGAAGGATGTCCGGAGAAGCTAGATTGGCCGTTTATAAAGTTTATCTATACAACGTATCATCCACGCAAGCAAAAAATGGCTGAACAATTTAAGAAATTTGGAAAAGATAAAACCATCATTACACTGAGAAGTAAGCAAGAAATTAATACTTACATAAGGAACTTTCATCACTAATTGTACCCATTTTAATAAAGTCTGTTTTCGTATAGATTGTTGCTTTTCGTAAAATTCCAAAAGCCAGATTTTTATCTTAGTATCTAGTTACTTCTATACATGAAGAGAGTTGCTCATTTCTAATTCAACCTCAACTTGCTTCTAAAACTGGTAGTACACCCAGAATATTTGTACTAAGAGCAACAAAGTATTAGAAAAGAGCCTTAAAAAAATTTAAAAATTTTTAAAAATAATTTGAAAACAATGAAACCTTTTTCATTATTCTCTCGTTTATATATGTAAAGGGGGAATTTTTTGTGGTTTTACAATTAAATTCTAAAATTAAAAAGGGTCAAGAACGTGTACGTTTGAAACAAAAATGGGAAAAACAATTAAGTTCTTATCAACAAGAACTAAAATCTTCTCAAGCGAGATTACTTGATTTAAAAGAGAAATTAGAAAAAGAAAATCAAGATGTCGATAAGCTTGAAGGATTAAGCATTACATCTATTCTTCTTACTGTATTAGGAACAAAAGAGGAGCGACTCAAGCAGGAAAAGCAAGAGGCAGTATTGGCTAAGCTACAATATGATGAAGCAAAAGCTGAAATTAAAGACTTAGAACTTGAGATAGAAGTTGTACATACCAATCTTCAACATGTAATGAATGCAGATCAAGAACTTGAACAGCTATTAAAAGAAAAAGAAGGATATATGAGACTGATAAGTTCGGAGATTAATTCACATTTAGACACATTAAATAATCAAACGAATCAAATGGCTACAATCGAACTAGAAATGGATGAAGCAATACATGCTGGAAATGCTGTGAAGCAAGCATTGAAAAAGGCTTCTGCCTCTCTTGAAAGTGCGTCAGGCTGGGGAACGCTTGATATGTTTGGTGGAGGTGTAATTTCTACAGCACTCAAGCATAATCACATTGATGAGGCAAGTCAGTACATGCATGAAGCACAACACCTTGCTAAAAAGCTAAAAAGAGAGTTAGAGGATATTGGAACAGAATTCACACAAACTATGGAGCTGTCGAACCTTACTAGATTTGCTGACTTCTTTTTTGACGGTTTAATCACTGACTGGGTCATACAAACACAGATAAATGATTCACTAGAACAGGTTAACGCATATAAATATCAAATTACTTCACTAATCAAACAGATTGAAAAAGAAAAGACACAAATTATGAAACAGCTTCAAGAGCTGGAATCTGAGCAAAATACACTTATTGAACAATTTGCATAAAGAAATTATAATCTGTGGGGATGAAGATTCCCGTTGATTGTTAGTTTTATATTAGATGGTTAGAGCCCTATGTAGTAATGGGTTCTAGCCATCTTTTGTGTTTTAATCCAGCTCCAGTGCCCAGCCCGCCTGAGGTCAAATAACCCGGAGAGAAGAAAAGGGAAAATGCACCCTTTTCTTCTCTCCGGAACATTTGCTCTGCCTGAGGCTAAACGGGGGCGCTTGCGCCTTTTGTTCTATTTGGTAAATTTTCTGAAAAAAACAGTTACATTTCCGGTATGTCTGTTATATAATAAACTAGAACACAATGTAACTGTTTTATAACAAAGGAGGATAAACATTGTCTATTCAAACAACAGGCTTACAGGTAAACGGAGTTGTGAAGCCAAGATATGAAGAAATTTTAACGCTAGAAGCATTAACATTTATCGTACAGCTTGAAAAAAAGTTTGGACAACGTAGAAAAGACCTTTTAAAAGCAAGACATAACAGACAACTAGAAATTAATAATGGTGTTATGCCAACTTTCTTAAAAGAAACAGAGAGTATTAGAAATAAAGATTGGTTGGTGGCTCCTATCCCAGAAGATCTGCAAGACCGAAGAGTAGAAATCACAGGTCCTGTCGAACGAAAAATGATTATTAACGCATTAAACTCTGGTGCAAAGGTATTCATGGCTGATTTTGAAGATGCAACTTCACCAACATGGGAAAACATTATAGATGGTCAAGTGAATTTAAAGGACGCAGTAAGAAGGACCATTTCCTTTAAAAATGATAAAGGCAAGGAATATAAATTAAAGGATGAGATTGCTACTTTAGTAGTGAGACCTAGAGGATGGCATCTTGAGGAGAAACATGTCCTACTTAACGGAGAAAGAATATCTGCCAGCTTATTTGATTTTGGTCTTTACTTTTTCCATAATGCTAAGGAGTTAATCAAGCGTGGAAGTGGACCATACTTTTACTTACCGAAGTTAGAAAGTCACCTAGAAGCAAGACTTTGGAACGATGTCTTTTTGTATGCGCAACAATATGTGTCCATTCTGGCAGGAACGATTAAGGCGACAGTACTAATTGAAACGATACTTGCTGCATTTGAAATGGATGAAATTTTATATGAATTAAGGGAACATTCTGCTGGTTTAAATTGTGGCAGATGGGATTACATTTTTAGTTATATTAAAAAGTTTAGAGAGCTTCCGCAAGTGATTATACCAGACCGTTCCCTTGTGACAATGACAGTTCCATTTATGAGAGCGTATTCTTTATTGGCAATCCAAACCTGTCATAAGCGAGGGGCTCATGCAATTGGGGGTATGGCTGCACAAATCCCAGTCAAAGGAAACGAGAAGCTAAACGAAGAGGCGTTTACTAAAGTTCGAACAGATAAAGAACGGGAAGCGACAGACGGACATGATGGTACATGGGTTGCTCATCCAGCACTTGTATCTGTTGCGTTAGATGTATTTAATGAAAAAATGCCCGGGGACAACCAGATTCATAGAAAACGTGAAGATATAAAAGTCGATGAAACAATGCTAGTTGAAGTACCAACAGGCGTCATTACAGAAACAGGTATCCGAACAAATATAAATGTTGCCATTCAATATATTGAAGCCTGGTTATCAGGAAGCGGAGCTGTACCCATTCATCACTTAATGGAGGATGCAGCAACGGCAGAAATATCAAGGGCCCAGTTGTGGCAATGGTTACGGCATCCTAAAGGAGTATTAGAGGATGGTAGGAAGTTTACAAACGAAATGTATGATAAATGGTCCTCAGAAGAGCTCAAGGTAGTAAAAGAGCAAGTTGGTGAGGATGTGTTTACGAATCGGCGTTACCTTGAGGCAGCTCAAGTTCTAGATGAACTAGTATTACAAGATGAATTTGCTGAGTTTTTAACAATAAGAGGCTATGAAAAATTATAAAGGCTGTTTTCGGATAGATTGTTGCCTTCTAGTAAAAATCTCAGGAAGCCGGATTTTTACCTTAGTATTTAGATAATTCTATAGGTAAAGAGAGTTGCTCTTTTCTAATCAAACATCAATTTGCTTCTAAAACTGGTTATACATGCAGAACAATTGTACTAAAAGCAAAAAAGTTTAAGAAAAGAGTCATTTTAATAGACAAAGGGGATATGGAACATGATAAATGAGAGAGTAAAAGTGTTACAAGAAAACTGGGAGCTTGATTCACGTTGGAATGGAGTAACAAGACCGTATACAGCAGAAGAAGTAGTAAAACTAAGAGGTTCTATTGACATTGAATATACACTGGCACGAAGAGGGGCCGAGAAGCTTTGGGGAATGTTGAATACAGACGACTATGTTCATGCGTTAGGAGCATTAACTGGTAACCAGGCAGTTCAACAAGTAAAAGCTGGGTTGAAATCCATTTATCTAAGTGGATGGCAAGTGGCAGCAGATGCGAATTTATCTGGTCATATGTATCCAGATCAAAGCTTATATCCAGCGAACAGTGTACCATCTGTTGTGAAACGAATTAATCAGGCGCTGCAGCGTGCCGATCAAATTCAACATTTAGAGGGCGAGGGTGATATAGATTGGTTTGCACCTATTGTTGCAGATGCAGAAGCAGGGTTTGGTGGACAACTCAATGTATTTGAGTTAATGAAGGGCATGATTGAAGCAGGTGCAGCGGGAGTTCACTTTGAAGATCAACTCTCTTCTGAGAAAAAGTGTGGTCACCTTGGAGGGAAGGTGTTGTTACCAACCCAAACAGCTGTTAGAAATTTAATCTCTGCTCGTTTAGCTGCTGATGTAATGGGTGTTCCAACAGTACTAGTAGCAAGAACGGATGCAAATGCAGCAGATTTAATTACAAGTGATATAGATGAAACAGATCATCCATTTATTACAGGTGAGCGTACATCAGAAGGATTCTATCGTACGAAAGCAGGACTTGATCAAGCAATTGCAAGAGGATTAGCATATGCCCCATATTCAGACCTCATCTGGTGTGAAACGTCTGAACCGAATCTGGATGAAGCAAGAAGATTTGCAGAAGCCATTCATGAGGAATTCCCTGGAAAACTGTTAGCGTACAACTGTTCACCATCGTTTAACTGGAAGAAGAAGCTTGATGATGATACTATTGAAAAATTCCAACGAGAACTTGGCAAAATGGGTTACAAGTTCCAATTCGTTACACTCGCTGGATTCCATGCACTAAATCATTCAATGTTCGAGTTAGCAAGAGGCTATAGAGATAGAGGCATGGCAGCATACTCTGAGCTTCAGCAAGCAGAGTTTGACAGCGAAAGATTTGGTTACACAGCAACAAGACACCAACGTGAAGTAGGAACTGGATATTTCGATGAAGTAGCGCAAGTTGTGTCAGGTGGCAACTCATCTACAACAGCATTAACAGGATCAACAGAAGAAGAGCAGTTTACAAACTAATAACAGTAAAGAAAATGAAATTAAATAAAGAAAAACCGACAAGTGACTGGCACTTGTCGGTTTTTCTTTATTTAATAGGGTTTACATTTAAAGGGAAAGAACATACAATGAAATTATTCATTGTAATAAATTACAACGGTAAAATATATTTCAATAAGGGAGAGGTTGGATGGAACTTTCAAAGGTGAAAACTGCTCAGGAAGTGATAACAAAAGGATCTATTTTAAGGAATAAAAAGTTTTTACTATTATGGTTTGCTACGATTTTTACAGGACTGTCTCTGTCGATGTATTTAATTTCCGAAACCTGGTTTGTGGTAAATAAATTAAAGCAAGATTCGTGGCTAGGAATTGTGATGATGATCACGACGATTCCCCGCATTATGTTTATGGCAGTCGGTGGGGTTCTTGCGGATAAACTATCTCGGTCTCAGACGATGTTTTTATCAAATTTTACAAGGGGAATCTTGGTCACCGGGTTAGTTGTTTTACTGATGACTGATGTATTGAATGTATGGTTACTGCTTGTGTTTGCATTTTTCTTTGGTGTACTGGATGCATTCTTCTGGCCGGCGAGCAATTCATTTGTTCCTATGATTGTTCCAAAGTCACAGATTACTAGAGCAAATTCAATTATACAAACGACAAGCCAGTTAACACTTATGATTGGTCCTGCACTTGCAGGGTTTCTTATTAAGTTTTACTCCTTTGAAGGAGCTTTCGGTACAGCAGCCATCCTCTTATTTTTAAGTTCGTTTATTATGAAATCAATGAAAGAGAAAAAAAAGGAAAAGGGAGATTTGGCCAATACGAGTAGCCTAAGATCTGACTTGAAGGAAGGAATTCGTTACGTAAAAGGAATGCCATTTCTCATCACAGTCATGTGTAACTCAATTATCGTGAATTTCCTCTTAGTTGGTCCAATAAATATTGGCCTGCCACTCCTTGTGGAACATACGCTGAAGGGAGATATACTAGATTTAAGCTATCTTGAAAGCTCACTGGCAATTGGTATGTTTGCAGGAGCAATCATAACAGGAGTGGTAAACTTCAAGAAAAAGAGAGCGATTATGAGTTTAAGCTTAATAGCGGGATTAGGAATATTGAATGGACTACTAAGTCAAATGACAATGTTATGGTATGGTATCGCGATTATGATAATGGCAGGAGTTTGTTTAGCAATAAGTAATATTGTTGCTCCTTCACTAACCCAAGAATTAGTGGATCAGGCTATGATGGGGAGAGTTCAGAGTTTAATGGCAACAGCTTCAATGGGCTTCACACCACTATCATTTGCATTTGTTTCCGGTTTACTTTCGTTTGGAGTTCAGATTCAAGCTATTATGCTTATTTCAAGCTTGCTCATGACACTGTTTGTAGGTATTGTCTTATGGAAAGTGAAGATAGTCTGGACTGTTGACTAGGGCAATAAATGGTAGGATAGTTGGCATTTTGTGATATTCTTTTAGTAAGGCTGTTTTCGGATTTTTACCTTAGTATCTAAATACTTCTATACAAAAAAGAGAGTTGCTCTTTTCTAATCAAACCTAGATTACTTCTAAGTCTGGTTGTACACCCAAAATAATTGTACTAAAAACAACAAAGTTTTAGAAAAGATCCTTTAGTAATGAATATTCGATGGAGGCTACCACTTTGAAATACGCACGACAATCAATGGAGTTAATGAAAATTTTATCTGATCCTAGAAGGACACAAATTTTAGCGTTAGCATCAGGGGAACCAGTAACGGTAAAAGAACTAGCTGAAAAAATAGGCGAGGAGCCTTTACGGTTATATTATCATGTGAAAAAGTTAGTAAAGGCTGAATTATTAGAGATTGTTGAAACAAAACAACAGGGAAATCTCATTGAAAAATATTATAAGTCTGTAGATATGAGTAACACCATCTATAAGGGAGATATCGAAGAACAAAGTGAACATATTGAATTAGCACTCTCTCTCATTCATCAAAAGTTAAACCCAGGATTAAAGCTTTATCAAAAATCATTAGAATTAATCAGGGAACGTAAAGAAAATGGCGAACGGTTTACGAAGCTGCCGTTTCATGTTTCCATTGACAGTACTTCTCATCAAAAGACTGCCAGACAATGGAGAGAATCATTAGGCCCTATTTTGAATGCCATGGACGGAGAACAAAGGGAGTGGCCAGAGATTCCACAAGATGCTCGAGATGATGAAAAAGGTACCTATCAATATGTATTAATCAGCTACTGTGTAGAAGATGCTACCAAACTCGGTTTAGTTGATGAATCTGAAAAAGAGCAGTAAATTCAACAATTGTCGAAATTTAAGGTAAAATGAAAAAATATGTAGAAATATTCTGATAAGGAGAGTAAAATGGTAATTGGTACATAGTGCCATATTACTATTCAGCAAGGTGTGATTTAGATGGCAGAAACGAATTATTTTGAATTACAAGTCAAGGATATTGAAAGGAAGAATAAGCTAGTAACTACAGTTACATTATTGTCTGTCCTATTGGCAATTGTAGTTGAGATTGGATTAGGACAGCCAACTTCCTTAATTTTGACAATTGCAATTGGTGGACTTGGTCTGGTAGCGTTGCTTTTCTTTTTTATCTACAAAAAGCTATTTATTATGAAAATACCTTATGTTGTTATTGTTGGGATATCAGTCGTACTTTATTTCATTATGACGAGTTCCCATACTGTCACAATGATGCTAATGCCATTATATTTACTTACTACTGTTGCTATATATAATAAAACCTCAACAATGATACTCGGAATCATTACGGCAATCATTATTAGTGCATTGTTCTTTATCGATGCTTTTTCAGACTTAGGAATTGATGCGTCAAGAGTATTTGCTTATTACTTAATTTTCAGCTTAGTCTGTTTAACGTTAATTTTTCAATTGCGTGTTTCTGGAAGAATGTCTAAGGACATGCTTGAAATGCAGCAGCAGACTGAAATATTATTACAACAGCAGAGAGAGCAAGCAGAGCAATTACGTATTGGTTCGGAGACAATCAGTACTAATCTTGCACAAGTTCGTTCGCAAAGTGAAGAGCAATTGCATTCCTTTAACGAAATGGGAATTGCAGTTGGAGAAATTTCATCTGGTATGCAGACTCAAACCGAAACAGCTACTTCAATCACTGAATCTATTGAAAACTTAAATCATATGGTTGATCAACTTGTAGCAAACGCTGAGTATTTAAGTAAACAATCTACTACGACAAATGAAGCTTCGGAAGCAGGTAGTGAAAAGATTGAGCAATTATTATCTAAGATGACAGAGTTCCAAAGCTCTGTTGAAAATCTTACAGGGACAATGAACAACTTAGCCGAGAAAATTGTTGAAACAAGCGGATTCTCAGATACGATTCGTGACATTGCCTCTCAAACGAATCTACTTGCTTTAAATGCTTCCATAGAGGCAGCGCGTGCAGGAGAAAGTGGGAAGGGATTTGCTGTAGTTGCTGAAGAAATACGAAAGTTATCGGATATTACTTCTAATACAGCGAACCGCATTTCAGAAAATCTAATAGAAGTGAATGATAATACGAAATCTTCTCAAGCTCAGATGAAAGAGAACGCGATTCGAATGACTGAAAGTGTGGAAATGACGAAGGCGACCATGAATGAGTTCTCTAATATTAATCAAACAGTGAATGAACTAAATCTAACAATTAATAAGTTTGAACAAATTACGTCAACGATTAATATTTCTTCAAACACAATAGAAACTTCAGTAAATGAGTTTGCGGCAATTATTGAAGAAACTACTGCATCACTTGAAGAAATTGCAGCTTCTATCGAAAACCATAACCAGCAAAACAGTGACTTAGTTGAGCTTATCCAACATACTGATGATGCAACAACAAAGTTAATGGAGCTTGCTGGGGATAAATAAGAAAAGAAGGATTCCATCAAGGAATCCTTCTTTTACTTTGGCTTTTTTCGCTAGCATGTTTTCTTCAGAATGAATTGTACTTTTCTATTAAAGATGACGCGATTAGTAACAGCCACATATTAGTGTAAAGTGCTATTAGTTTTGTGTCGGTCTCTTCAAAAGCTTGGCAGAAATAATAAAACGCTCCGGTGCATTCCCAATGTATTGAAACGGATAGCATGTGATAAGTGTTAATGTTTCTACAGGCTTTTCTACAAGTATCGTTCGGTCATCTTGATCTACAATGTTGATTTTATTGATTTTGTACTGATATGTACCATTTTTCATTTCAATCCATATCAATTCATCTTTTTTAATATGTTCCAGCTTTCTAAAAATTGTATCTCGATGACCAGTTAGCACAATGTGTCGATTCTCTCCAGGCAAGCCACTTTTCATATAGTGGCCAACACCTTTCCTCAGTTCATTCTCTGAAGATCCATAGAAAATAGGAACACTAAAATCTAGAGAGGGGATGGTTAGATTTCCGATTACATCTCCTTCATTCGGTCTAGTAGCTGCAAAAACTTTTTCATCATCAATAATTGGAGAAAGATCATCCTTTTCAGCAACTAAGCCGATATAAAAGGAATAACCATTAGGAACTGTAAGGAATAAACCAATAATTCCTAATAAGATAGCGAACTTTTTCATTGTTTCTTCAACTGTTCTCTTGAGGCAAGTAACATGAATAGGGTGCTAATAAAAAGTAAAAATAACCCGACAGCTAGTTTCAATGGATACTTGGATGCGGTAACTGGTAATGGATCTCCATTCATGAGTGAACCTTTAGTAATAGCCAGTTGTCCAACATTCAGGAGCTGTTCACTTGCTTGTAAAGCAAAATCAGAGTGAAGCATCTCTGAGGAAAAGCTAAGGTCTGCAATTGAATGGCCAGAGTCAGATTGTAACGATACTTCTATGACGTTCCCGTTTTTCGGAGTTAATTCCATCAATTTATTTAATGGAAGGGATTGCGGAAACCCATCTACCTCTCCTATAACAAAAAGAGAAGGTTTCAACTTATAAGCCATGAACACATCCTCTAGAATTGACAACAGTTCCTCTTGTTTATTATCTTGTAAGCTCCCACTTTCATCAATCTTACCTATCATCTCAATTCGTTTATTAATGGCTTGAAGGTTAGATACAAACTCATCTTGATCAAGTGATACAATGTGAGTCATTAAATCGGAAACCTCCTCATCATTCATACCAATATAGGCAAGGAAGTCAGTCATGCTTGTTAAGGCTTCGCTGTGGTGTGTAAAAAAGCTTACTGCGAATTCCAAATCTTCTATGAATGTATAATCATCGGTTGATTCACCAAACTGTTCTAAAAGGTCATCTAAGTCTTCCGATGAAAGATTATACTTCTTCAGTAATGGTTGAATATTGGAGTCATTTAAGGGTGTTCCTAATACACTAATTAAATCATCTATCGTATCAAATTGTTCAATCGTTAAATTCTTCGTGGCCAAATAGCTTGTCAAATCATCCATTGTCCAGTCTAATTTTTCTAAGTAAGGAATTAACTCATCACTAGGTGGTGCCGCTAAACTCAAAGATGGTAAAAACAGTACCATAATCATGATACTAACAAAAAAGCGTGTCCTTTTCATACACATGCCTCCAGTTATGATCTATATACTGGTATTATTTGTAGTGAGCAGAGAATCATGTATGAAATAGAAAAACGTTAAGGAAAGTAACTACCTTAACGTTTTTGTCTTATGCATGCTTCATTAATTCGTGATATTCAAGTGCTAGTTTGTAAAATAATTGATCATCCCGTTTATCTAGAGCATGATCAATTTCAATACCTAACTTTTTTACTTTCGCGGTAAATATTATTTCATCGACAATCATTTGTACATAAATATTTTCAGTTACTTCTTTGTTTCCTTTCATTGCTTCTTTTTTCATCAGTTCAGAATAGGATGGCCGTTTTTTCATGATTGATCACTCCTGTCAGTGTTTAGAAGTTCTCGTGTAACGGTTTGTTTAATGATAGTGGTCTCCCCATTATAATCAATAACAAATTAATTTTCAATAATATTCTGAATATTTAATCTTCTAATTGTTATAATAATAGAAAGTGGTCTTTTTTCGTGGATAAGATAGCTTTTTTAGGAGCATCCTAATAAGGGAGGTGTAAGTAAATGTCAGAAGAAAATGTAAATAATCCGAAAAAGAATGAAATTCCGTTTAGCACACCTTTGAACCCACAAATGACTGTAACGTCAGGATTCAATCACTTTAGCGGATCAAATGTAGGTGATTCTGTTGATGAACACATATCAGTGGAAGAAGGTAATGAATATATTGCAGAGAAGGAAATCTCCCAAGTATTTAACAATTCGTAGGAAGAGCCCATAAAACGGTTTTCTCTAAGAGAAGGCTGTTTTTTATTTGGCTGTTTTCGTATAGCGTGTTGTTTTTCTAAAAATCCCAAAACCTTAGTATTTAGATACTTCTATAGATTTGCTCTTTTCTACCCATCCTCAATTTGCATCTAAAACTGGTGTACACCCGGAATAATTGTACTAAAAGCAACAAAGTTTTAGTATGGAGCCTTTTATTTCTAGTAGCATTGTAAATTACATTGAAGGATGTTAGTAAGATTGTTTTTTGATTATTCAAGAAAAAGATTTAAAAAACTATTTCCTTTTGTCAGGATTTGTCTTATTATAGGATTGTAAAAATGAAAGGAGTTGTATAAATGAGTAGTACATATTTAGAAGAATATGAGATTAGCCCTTACACAATGGCCATTCTTCCAGAGGTAACAGAGGAGGGATTATATTCTCGGGTTATGGAACTTGAATACGAGTACATTGTAAGAGCAAAGCCAATCCAAATTATTGAAAAGAGCTGCCGTTTCTTTGGAAGTAGCCTCCAAGGTAGAAAAGAAGGTACGCGCGAGATTATGGGTGTCACCCACAAAGCCCCTATTGTCATTGATCCTACAAATTCCATCTATTTTTTCCCTACAACCTCACCTACAAGACAACAATGTTCCTGGATTTCTCATTCATTTGTTAAACAATTAGTTAATAGTGATTATGACAAAACAACGATTATTTTTTCAAATAGTAAAGAAGTTACATTTTCAATCTCAAGAGGTTCTTTAGAAAACCAGCTTTATCGCACTGCGCAGCTTCGTACAACACTATCGAGTCGTATATCTTCAGAAAACAGAAAGACGTCCTTCTTAATGACTCCTCATTATAATGCTAAAGAAATGAGCTAAAGAAACATATTAAGCATTACAGTAGTGAGAATGAGTACGAAATCAATAAAGCTTTACAGAATGACGTGACAAAGGTGCTTTAAAAAACGAGATCCAAATTTTTTCTTTGGATCTTTTGTATTGTATTTATGTTCGTGTTTGCAGTAAATATTTCTCCATTACTTCCTGTACATAATGCTTAATGCGTGGATTGAAGTAATTATGATGTTCTTCATAGCCTTTATAGATAAATAAAAAAGATGTAAATGTATCATCTCTTTGCACTTCTTGTGCCTTCATTTTCTTTCTTTTCATTTCTTGTTTAATAATAGATAAATCGCGTTGTATATGATTCATTGACTGTTCAATGCATCGGATATAAGGTTGTTTTAATTTAAAGGGGGCTCGCTCAATAATAGATAAATCTCTTTCGAAGATGGTTAAGGCCATAGGTAAAAAGAGAGACTGTTCATATAACGTACGATCTTCATCTGGTATACGCGTCAATTTGATCACTATCCTTTTTAGAACATTTGTTCGTATTTAAATAATAATAAGTCTCTATAAAAAAATCAAGTGAAATTTAATTGATAAAGAAGGAAAATTATTTCAGATGACGAAATAAAGATTAAGTAAGGAACTGTTGAAAATTGATATAGTTTTGACACTTCTGCTCGTGGGATTAAGGTTTTGGGCTCTTTATGTGAAAGGAATGAGTCATTCACCTGAACTCAAGGTTTGAGGAATCACCCTCCACTAGCTGACGTCAGTATATTCTATTCAATGATAACAACAGCCAAAGACAAAAAAGGATGTGTATCTGTCATTATGAGCCAAAAAAGAGGTATTCAATCACGAGACTTATACAAACTGAAATCGGTAAATCAACCCCAATTTTCACCAGATGGTAAACAGTATTTGTTTGTTCAAACAGAGATGGATGAAAGTAATCAGGAGTATATGTCTCATGTATTTGTATCCGATTTACATGGAGAGAGAGCTAGACAGTATACATATGGAAAAGTCCGTGATCAACAAGCTAGATGGTCACCAGATGGAGGGCTAATTGCATTCTTATCAAATCGCTCTGGTAAAACGCAGCTATATATTTTAGACCCAACTGGTGGAGAACCACGTCAACTAACGGATATAAAAAATGGTATTTCGCAATATATGTGGTCATTTGACAGTAAATATATCTTTCTTAACACATCACTTGGGACGGATGAAGATCTGATACACAATCAGGAGAAACCAAAAGAGGAAAAAGTAGAACCAATGGTTGTTGACAAACTCTTTTACAAATCAGATGCAAGTGGTTTCTTTAATCATAAATACAATCAAATTGTATCAGTGGAAGTTGAAACAGGGAAACTGACTGTATTAACAGACGGTTTGTATGATTATTCTCTAGGAAGTCCGTCACCAGATGGGAAAATGATTGCACTCCTTGGGAACCCATCAGATGAAGCTGACTATGAACTGAATAGTAATGTGTTCTTGCTGAATATTGAAGATCAGTCATTACAACAAGTGACATCATCTGGAAGTTTCAATAACATAAGCTGGTCACCATGTGGAACGTATCTTAGTTTCATTGGTCATGAAAAGGAATACCGTTCAGCCACGTTATCTAGAATTTGGTTATACGAAGTTGAAACCAAACAAATACAATGCTTAACCTCTAATTGGGATGTTCAAGTGGGAGATGTGGCAATTGGCGATTTTCAACTTGGTCATATATCAGAAGGACTAGTCTGGACTGAGGACAGCAATGGATTTTATTTTTTAGCAAGTGACCAGGGGAGTACAAATGTATATTATGGAGACATCGAGGGACTTGTATACCCAGTCACGTTAGACGATCACCACGTATACTCCTTCGCAGTAGATGGAAAAACACATAAAATAATTTGCGGAATCAGCACACCTACAGAACCAGGTGAATTATATCTGATTGACTTACAATCAGGTGAGAAAAAACAACTTACGAACGTAAATGCAGCGTTTCTTTCCGATATTGAACTTTCACCTGCAGAGGCTATATCCTTCAATGCAAAGGATGGATTAGAAATTCATGGATGGCTTATGAAGCCGGTGGGGTTTGAGGCAGGACAAAAAGTTCCGTTAATTGTAGAAATTCATGGTGGACCTCACATGATGTATGCAAACTCGTATTTCCATGAGTTTCAAGTGTTGGCTGCAAAAGGGTATGCCGTTCTCTTTACAAACCCTCGTGGCAGTCATGGCTATGGTCAAGACTTTGTTGATAAGGTAAGAGGCGATTATGGTGGGAATGATTATTTAGATATCATGTCGGCAGTTGACTTTGTACTAGAAAATTACAATTTCATTGATGAAAACAGACTTGGTGTTACAGGAGGAAGTTATGGTGGCTTTATGACAAACTGGATTGTCGGGCATACAAACCGATTTAAAGCTGCGGTTACACAACGAAGTATTTCCAATTGGATCAGCTTCTATGGAGTGAGTGATATTGGCTATTTCTTCACAGATTGGGAAGTTCTCAGAGGAGAAAGCTTCGACCCTGAAAAGCTATGGAATCACTCTCCGCTAAAGTATGTGAATCATATTGAAACACCTTTACTTATTTTACATGGAGAAAAGGATTATCGTTGTCCAATTGAACAGGCAGAGCAGCTTTATGTAACATTAAAGCATAATAAAAAGGAAACAATGTTTGTCCGCTTCCCTGAGGCAAATCATGAATTATCGAGAAGTGGTCATCTAAACTTACGTATTCACCGTTTAGATCATATTGCAGGATGGTTTGATAAATATTTATAAGTACTAGAGAAAAGAAGCATGTATGATAAATAAGTAGAAACTTAGAAGTTCTACTTATTATCAGATATATACATCTTCTTTTCTTTTGGCTCTTTTCTAAAAATTGTTGCTTTTAGTACAATTATGCTGGGTGGATAACCAGTTTTTAGAAGAAAATTGAGGCTTTAGACAAGAGCAACTCTCTTTATTTTTAGAAGTATCTAAATACTACGGTAAAAATCTAGCTTTTGGGACTTTACTCATAGCAACAACCTCTTGCGAAAACAACCTTTCTTTTTGTTTTACGGTCGAATTGTGTACAATAGACATATTACTTATATTTTTAGGAGAATACAGTTCATGGATATTGAATCATCACAACATTTATGGTCTAATTTGCAGTCATGGTTTACGCTTGAAAATATCCAAAATCTAATGGATGAATACCGTGATTTAGGTATTATTCCGGGGATTGTCCTGCCAATGCTGGAAGCCGTGTTTCCATTTTTACCATTAGTGGTGTTTGTTGTTGCAAATGCTGCTGCGTTTGGCCTGTGGCTAGGCTTTCTTGTTTCATGGATTGGTGCCTGTTTAGGAGCTATCCTCGTTTTCTTAGTTGTTAGAAGGTTAGGAGAGAAACGATTTTTTAAATGGATCAGGAAAAGAAAACAAGTGATGAAATTAACAGGTTGGCTAGAACGTCATGGCTTTGGTCCATTGTTCCTGCTATTATGTTTTCCGTTCTCTCCTTCAGCAATTATCAACGTAGTGGCCGGCTTATCACGAGTTAGCTTATGGCAGTTTATACTTGCTGTTCTATCAGGTAAAATGGTCATGATTTTTATGATCAGCTTCGTAGGATATGATATTCGTTCACTAGTGACACAGCCAATAAGGACAGGCATTGTGGCCCTGTTTATTTTCATTTTATGGTATGTTGGGAAGAGGATTGAACTATATTTAAGTACAAAAGAGAAAAATAGTAAACTAGGGGAGGTAGGGAAGCAACATGAATAAAGAAGCCAACTCGAAATGGCTAAACATAGGGAAACCAATTCTTACCGGTCTAGTCATAGCGTTTATTATTCGTACGTTTTTCTTTTCAAGCTATGTGGTAGAAGGAAGCTCGATGAAGCCTACACTTCAAGATGGAAATCTTCTCGTCATTAATAAAATCGGTTATGAATATGGTAATCTTGAGCGATTTGATGTAATTGTCTTTCATGCTAACAAAAAAGAAGATTATGTGAAGCGGATCATCGGTTTACCTGGTGATAAAATATCGTACCAAGGCGGGGATCTCTATATTAATGGAGTTCAAGTGGATGAACCGTATTTAAGTACATACAAGGAAGCATTTGTTGGTGAGCAGTTCACAGAAGATTTCACGTTAGAAGAGAAAACCGGTGAAGAAATTGTCCCTGAAGGAAAATTGTTTGTAATCGGTGATAACCGACTTGGAAGCTATGATAGTAGACACTTTGGTTTTATTGATGTAGAGCAGGTGGTAGGGAAGGTAAATCTAAGGTATTACCCTCTTAGGCAAGTAGATATTACATTTTAACTCTCGAACTATTGCGAGGGTTATTTTTTTTTATTTTTACTAGCTTTATCCCTGGTGAAGAATGACATGCTATGACGAAAAAGTGCCATACCATTCAGTACGGTATTCTATTTCTACATTTCTCAACCAAATTAGGAAATATATACCTATACAGCTCATATATGTTAAAATAATTAGAAAAGTTAAAAAATATAAAATGGATGTGATGGTATGTCCTCCTCTTCTATTCTTCATACGAAATTAATTCCACCAAGTATAAAAGATGATATATTACGCAGACCCACCTTGACGAAGAAGCTGCATTCTATCACTACAGTACCGTTAACGATTGTACACTCTGGTCCAGGCTATGGGAAAAGTACAGCTGTCTCCACCTTTTTATCTGATTTACGAAAAACGTACTGCTGGTATAGTATATCAAGCTATGATGACGAGCTAATCCCCTTTTTGACCTACTTCATTTATGCGATTAAAGGACAGTTTTCAGGATTTGGTGATGAGTTAATCCACTACATAAATAAGATGAACCGATATGGAAGAGATGAAGAAATTCGTAGCTTGAGTGCCTTATTAGTAAATGAAATTATGGAGCTTAACTCTGAATTCATAATGATTATAGACGATTTGCATCTTGTCCAACATTCAAATCAAATTGACGAGTGGTTAGTATGGTTTATTGAAAATATTCCGCACAATCTAAGGATGGTATTTATCAGTAGAAATCGTCCTCAATGGGGGATTATGAGTTCGTTGAAGCTGAAAGGTCTTTTACTAGAAATAGGTGAGAAGGATCTGGCATTTTCTCAAGAAGACATTGAAGCATGGTTTACAGACGTTTATAGCATGGAGCTGGACGAAAAAGAAATACAGCAGATTTATCAGCTAACCGAAGGGTGGATTATTGCCCTGCAAATGATCATCCAACAGTTAGGTCACCACCGTGATATCTCAAAGCTGTTAAAAAATAAATATACGTCTATGGAAGACCTGTTTCATTTCTTGGCAATGGAGGTTCTTGTTAAGCAAGCTCCGATGGTTCAGCAGTTTTTAGAGCAAACGTGTATTTTCGATGAAATAACACCGCAACTTTGTGATGAGGTATTAGGAATCTCAGGTTCTAGGGATATGCTGGAATTATTGCAGCAAAAGAACTTATTTTTACAATCAATCGGTCAAAATCAGTATCGGTATCATGCACTTTTTAAAGAGTTTCTAGAACGACAGCTCGTTCTCCAACAAGATAAATATAAACAGTTACACAGGAGAGCCTCTGATTATTATCGCAGAAGAAGTCATGTAGAGCTGGCCATTTACCACTTAGAGAAATTAGAAAAACATGATGAAGTAGCCTACTTATTAAATGAATATGGAGAAACGTTAATTCAGAATGGAAAGCTTGAGAGTTTATTGGAACGCCTAAGAAAAGTGTCAGATGATCAGAAGCAGGTGTTTTATCGACTGTATTATTTACAAGGTGAAGTACTTCGTTATCAATGCCTGTACAAGGAGTCAGAAGAAAATTATCAAAAAGCATCGATGCTCGCAAATAGAAGAGGTGATCATGAGGGAGAATTAAAAGCACTTCAAGGGCAGGCATACATATACTTAGACACAATTTCCCCAGGTAAGGCAGATCGCCTACTTCAACGAGCAATTGAAATTATGGAAAAAAATGAAAGCGCTTTAGAAATAGAAAAGGCCCGGCTTTATTGCCTAATGGCCGAAAACTTAGTAAATGCAGGGCAAGCAAAAAAAGCGGAAAAGTGGTTTGAGAAAGCAATAGAACATGATTTGTTGGAGGATATCGGAAATTTAGAAGCAAGGTTAAAACTGAGGACAGGACAATTAAGTGAAGCAAAACGAATATTATTTAATAAGAAAAACTTTGAGCTTCAGGAAACGCATTCACACTTGCAACAATCACATCGAGAAACGAATCTTCTATTGTCATTAATTGAATGCTTCGTTGGGAAGCCAGAATCGGCAAAGGAATTAGCTGAGATCGGGATTCAAGATGGTATTCGCTATAAAGCCCCTTTTGTAGAGGCGTGTGGTTGGATTCGTATGGGGCATGCTGTCCAACTAATCGGACGATATGATTCTAACTTAGCAAAAAAATGCTATGATACAGCTCTTCATATGATGGATGATTTAGATGTGCCGCGTGGGAAGGCTGAGCCGTTAATGGGACTCTCGATTGTGTATGGCGCTGATGGGGCTTATGAAAAGGCAATGGAATTCGGAAAGCATGCCCTTGCTGAAACAGAAAGAGTGAATGATTCATGGCTTTCTGCATGTATTAAATTATGCATTGCTATAACATGCTCCTATGCCAGTAAAATAGACGAAACAGAAGATTGGCTACATAAGGCAAACGATCAATTCCACTTCTGCGGGGACCAATATGGCATTTGTATTACAATGCTCTGGAAGTCCATTCATTATTACCAACTTGAAAAATGGACACCATTTCAAGAAGCATTTACTAGCTTCTTAAATTATGTTCAAATTGGAAACTATGAATATATTCTTACTCAGCAGACAATCTTTGGCCCAAGAGACTTACAATCTATCACACCATTACTGATTGAAGCGCAGGCTCAAGGGATACAACGGCAATATGTAACCTATTTATTAAATGAGCTTGGACTTCATGATGTTGAAAGTCATCCTGGTTATACGCTTAGAGTCCAAACATTAGGGAGATTTAGAGTGTGGATTGGTGATAAAGAGGTACGTGAAAAGGATTGGCAACGAGGAAAGGCAAAGGAACTATTTGAGTTATTCATTACAAAGCGGCATCAGTATTTCCAAAAAGATACCCTTTACCAACTACTATGGGCAGATGTAGACGAAAAGGCTGCATCAAGAGATTTTAAAGTGGCGTTTAATGCACTTCATAATGCGATAGAACCTCAGCGTAAAGCAAGAACGAATCCATTCTTCTTTAAACGTGAAGGCCAGTCATATGGGGTAAATCCGAAAGCGAGTATGTATTTAGATGCGGAGGAGTTTGAACGCTGGATCCGAGCTGGTTTAAAAGAGAAGGATAATGAAAAAGCCTTCAATTTCTTATCTAAAGGATTAGAACTATATGATGGAGACTACTTACCCGAACGTCGGTATGAAGAGTGGTGCATAGCTGAGCGAGAACGGTTACTCGTCTATTACTTGAGAGGAGCAGAAAAGCTAGCGCAACTTTCAGTCCAAAAGTCGCAATACGATGAAGCCATACACTGGTGTGAAAATATTTTAGAAAAAGATAATACGTGGGAAGAAGCGTATCGATTATTGATGTATTGCTTTTATCAAAAAAATAACAGACCCCTGGCAATCAGGTGGTATAAAAAGTGCTGCAATAGCTTAGAAAATGAGCTAGGTGTAGCACCTATGGAACCGACAAAACAAATGTTTGAAATGATCACGAAGATGGGGTAGGCAGAAGTAGCTACGAGGTTATTAGTTTTCGGAGGAGTAGCTGATTTATTGGTATTATCACTGAAAAGAGGGGGGAGATAGGTGATAGGACTCGCCAATGACTGAGTTGGATTCGCCAATTAGGAGTCGAGAATCGCTAATAAAAGAGTAGATTTCGCTAATGAGAAGTCAGAACTCGCTAATAAAAGAGTAGATTTCGCTAATGAGAAGTCAGAACTCGCCAATAAAAGGGTAGATGTCGCTAATAAGAAGTCAGAACTCGCCAATAAAAGGGTAGATTTCGCTATTAAAATAGTAAAATTCGCCAGTAACTAGGCTAATTTCGATGATAGCAGTATCGGTTGGCTGATATATGACTAATTTCGCTAATCAAATACTTTTAAGAAAAGCAATATCAAAGTAATTACTTCTAGTCTAACAGAAATTCATTAAGTAAAAGCTATAACGCAGGTGCAGTCATGCTAGAGACAAGAGCACTTGCGTTTTTTTTTAAAGCAAAAGGAAGGACATCATAGTACTTATTTATATTTGTAACTCATTTGTAACCACTACCGATTACGATACAATCAACGTTTCCACGTTAGGAGATGTAACGAAAAGGGGGAAGTGACATGGGTAAGAAAAAATGGCATCGTAGTTTATCTTTATTAATGCTAGCATTTGTTCTTCTTTTATCAGCATGTTCCGGCACAACGACAACAGATGAGGGAAATGGAGATTCTGAGGAAAGCAAGAAACCAATAAAGGTTGGTGTTTTGGCATCTATGACAGGTCCTCTTGAAGCATATGGCAAACAATCCATTCAAGGATTTGAGCTGGGCTTGGATTATGCAACAGATGGAACGAGAGAGGTAAACGGTCAAAAAATTGAATTTATCGTAGAAGATACGGAAACAAAGCCAGAGGTTGCAATTCAAAAAGCAACAAAGTTATTAGAGGAAGATGAAGTTGATTTCTTAGTTGGATCTTCAAGTTCAGGTGACACATTGGCTGTACTACCGCTTGCTGAAGAGTATGAAAAAATCATGGTGGTTGAACCGGCTGTAGCTGATAGTATCACAGGTTCAGAGTTTAATAAGTATATTTTTAGAACTTCTCGTAACTCTTCACAAGATGCGGTAGCAGGAGCAGCTGCCATTGCAGATAAAGGGGTGAAAATTGCAACCTTTGCTCCAGATTCATCGTTCGGTCAAGACGGGATCGCTGCATTTAAAGAAGCCGCATTAGATCTTGGTGCGGAAATCGTACATGAAGAGTATGCAGATCCTGCTGCTACTGACTTCACTTCTAACATTCAAAAGATTATTGAAGCAAAACCTGATTACTTATTTGTTGTTTGGGCAGGGGCAAATTCTCCTTGGAACCAGATTTCAGATATGAAGGTACAAGACAAAGGGATTAAAATCTCAACAGGTGCTCCTGACATTGCGGCACTATCTACCATGAATGCTTTAGTAGGGATGGAAGGGTTCACCGTATATTATCATGACCTACCACAAAACGATATTAATAAATGGTTAGTAGAAGAGCATAAGAAGCGATTTGACGGAACAGTCCCAGATCTGTTTACTCCTGGTGGAATGAGTGCAGCCATTGCAATTGTAGAAGCAATCAAGGAAACAAAAGGAGATACAGATGCTGAAACGTTAATTGAAGCGATGGAAGGAATGAGCTTCGAAACGCCTAAAGGGAAGATGACTTTTAGACCCGAAGATCACCAGGCCCTTCAATCACTATATGCGATTCGTTTAGAAAAGAAAGACGGCGTTGACTATCCGGTTCCTGTATTGATTCGTGAACTCACACCAGAAGAAACAGCACCACCAATTCGTAATAAGTAATGAGCCATTCAAAAAGGAACTTATGGTAAAACGTAAGTTCCTTTTCGCTAATAAAACGTATTTAACATCTTTTGCCTGGTTCTCACGGAGAGGATCTAATTCTATATAAGTAGGTGAATCATATGAGTAACATTATTGAAACGAAGGATTTAACCATTTCATTTGGTGCGCATACCGCAGTAGACCAAGTGAACTTTTCAGTGCCGTCTCAACATTTTAAGTCTATTATTGGGCCAAACGGTGCAGGAAAAACAACGTTTTTCAATTTATTAAGTGGGCAACTGTCTCCAACAAAAGGTGAAGTTTTTCTTAAAGGGGAAAATATAACGAAGCTGTCACCTACGGAACGTACTCGGAAAGGAATTGGTCGTTCTTTTCAAATCACAAATGTATTTCCGAATTTAACAGTACTTGAAAATGTAAGACTTGCAGTGCAGTCGAAGCACGGAGTTCGATATAACTTTTTATCTCATTTTCAGAGCTTCCGGGGACATGAAGAAGAATCACATGAGTTACTTCGAAAAGTACTACTTGATTCTAAAGCACATTCACTCGCAAAAAACTTAGCTCATGGTGAAAAACGCAAACTGGAAATTGCGATGTTATTAGCATTAGAAACAGAAGTGATTCTCCTTGATGAACCAACAGCTGGCATGTCAATTGAGGAAGTTCCAACCATTCTTGAAGTGATTAAACAAATAAAAGAGGAAGGATCGAGAACAATCATTCTAATCGAACACAAAATGGATATGATTTTAGATTTATCTGATTCAGTTACTGTTTTATTTAATGGCACGTTGTTAGCAGACGGGACACCACAAGAGATTATGGATAATGAAACGGTACAAAAAGCATATTTAGGGGGCTTATACGATGCTTCTTAGGGTAGAACATATCGAAACGTACATTGAACAGTATCATATTTTACAAGGAGTTTCCATCGTTGCCAACAAGGGTGAAGTAACTGTGCTACTTGGTAGAAATGGAGCAGGAAAAACAACAACACTTCGTTCCATTATGGGGCTTAATCCGGCAGCAAAAGGAAAGATTTTATATAAGGAAAAAGAGATACAAAACCTTCCAACCTATGAAATTGCAAAACTGGGAATTGGTTATGTACCAGAAAACCAAGGGATATTTGCCGATCTCACAGTAGAAGAAAATATGAAGGTTGCCATTCGAAAGCAGGATGGTGAAACGATGAAACGACTTGATTGGATTTTAGAATTGTTTCCAGATTTAAAGAAGTTTTGGAAAAAGGCTGGCGGAACATTAAGCGGAGGTCAGAAGCAGATGCTCTCTATCTCCAGAGCGTTTATCGGAAATAATGAATTGTTGCTTATTGACGAACCAAGCAAGGGACTTGCGCCAATCGTTGTAGAAAGCGTCATGAATGCGATTCAAGAATTAAAAAAGGAAGCGACAATCATATTAGTGGAACAAAACTTCATGATGGCTAGCAACATTGGTGATTACTTTTACATCGTAGATGATGGACGGAGTGTACTTGATGGAAAGATGGAACTATTAAAGAAAGATGAAATACTACGTAAAAAATACTTAGGGATTGCGTAAGAGAGGAGGAAGCCTTGTGGAAGTATTGGTTAATTTGCTTATAAACGGTTTAGCGACAGGGATGTTAATTTTCTTACTGGCAGCAGGATTAACACTTATATTCGGATTAATGGACGTCCTGAATTTTGCTCATGGTGGATTGTTTGCTTGGGGAGCGTATGCGGGAGTATGGTCTTATGGAGTAACAGACAGCTTCTTAGTCGGTATTATATGTGCAATCGCAGTCGGACTTGTTTTAGGCTTGTTAATGGAAAAGTTTATAATCGGGCCAGTATATGGAAATCATGTACAACAAATCTTAATCACTCTCGGCGTCATGCTTGTTTTAGGGGAAATGTTGAAGGTAGTTTGGGGACCGAACCAGTTAAGCGCGAAAACACCTGAGTGGTTAACGGGAAGCTGGGAATGGGGAGACATTATCCTTATTAAATACCGTTTATTTATAATCATTGTAGGATTTTTAGTTTTCCTTGCCGTACATCTTCTCCTTACAAAAACAAAGCTAGGATTAGTTGTGAGAGCAGGAGTTATGGATAAAGAGATGGTGCAAGCGTTAGGAATTAACATTAAGCGAGTATTTATGTATGTGTTTATGATTGGTTCTGCAATGGCCGCACTTGGTGGAGTATTACTCGGACCCTATTCTGGTGTCATCTATGCAGAAATGGGGATGGAATTTGCAATTCTGGCCTTCATCGTTGTTGTAATAGGTGGAATGGGAAGTATTACGGGTTCAGTTATGGCAGCGATTTTAGTTGGAGTAACTGGTTCTCTAATGGCGTATTTCGTTCCCGAGTTATCACTTGCAGTTAACATGATGTTAATGATGATTGTATTAATTTTTAGACCTCAAGGGTTATTTCAATTGAAAAAGGGGTGAGGGTATTGGATAGATTTCGGAAAAGTTATCAAAAACCATTGTTCTATTACATCATCATCGGGATACTGTTAGTCCTTTTTCCTTTTATCAATGATGAACGGGCAATGCTTATATTATTTACTCAGATCTTTATATTTGCGGTTTTAGCGATGAGCTATGATTTATTACTTGGATACACTGGTATCGTATCATTTGGCCATGCGATGTTCTTTGGTATCGGTGCCTATTCAACAGGTATCTTTCTAGACCGTATGGATGGGTCGATTCTAGCTTTAGTAATAGGATTACTTGTTGGGGCGGTACTTTCGGCAGTCGTTAGCTTCGTTGTAGGAATTCTCTCCTTACGGTTGAAGAGCCACTTTTATGCAATGCTGACAATGGCATTTGCCGGATTGTTTTTAGTACTAGCGCAGAAATGGCGTTCTGTCACACATGGAAATGATGGCTTTACATTTAGTATTCCTGATGCATTTAAAGAAAGGGAAGTGCTATATTTCACATCTCTATTCCTTATGATTCTAGTATTTTTTGGATTAAGACGTTTTACATCCTCACCGGTAGGAAAGGTGCTGCAGGCAATAAGAGAAAATGAATCGAGAACAGAATCTCTAGGTTTTCATATTCTTCACTACAAAGTAATTGCTAGTGTAATAGCGGGTGTAATAGCGAGTTTTGCCGGATCTTTTTATGTACTCACTCTTCGTTTCGTCAATACTTCTGTTTTCACGATGGATATTACATTGGACGCATTATTAATGACGATTATTGGAGGAGTTGGAACGCTTGCAGGTGCGATTTTAGGTGCTGGGATTATTGAATTTGCTCATCACTGGTTAACAGGTCTGGCGAAGGTACATTGGATTTTCGAGAGATGGATTATTTTATTCGGAATCGTTTATATTCTGTCTGTTATGTTCTTTCCAAAAGGAATTGTTGGAACAAGTAAGCATTGGTTTGAAAAACGTAAATATGCCAGGGTCAATGAAGGGCAATTAACAGACAAAAATGCGGATGTCATGAGGTAGGAGGAAGTTAAAATGATGGAAGATACCCTTCAACACATTACTTCCTTCGTGATCAGGTGTACGTGCATTGATGTACAAGAATTGACTGGAGAAAAGGTGTGGAGAATTAAAGTAAAGCATGTACAAGGAGAAGAAGAAATCTCTGTACAGAGCCTTGACGATATGATGGTTTACTTGAAAAGAGTACTTGGGGAGTGAATGAGTTGGTTTCAATTGGGATTAGGAGTACGGGCATCTATTTACCAAAATCTGTGATGACTAGCGAAGAACTAGCAGGAATATCAGGTATACCTAAAGAAATAGTAGAAAATAAGCTTGGTATTAAACAAAAACCAATACCTGGACCAGATGATCATACATGTCATATGGGGGTACTTGCCGCAAAGGAAGCAATAGATAATGCAGGCATAGATCCGCTTGATATTGATCTAGTTATTTATATTGGAGAAGAACATAAAGAGTATCCTCTTTGGACAGCAGGGATAAAACTCCAACAAGAAGTAGGAGCACTTAACGCATGGGCTTATGATGTAGCACTTAGGTGTGGAACGACTGTTATGGCGCTAAAAGTGGCGAAAGACATGATGAAAGCCGATGATTCAATACGTACAGTGTTGTTGGCAGGAGGTT
This sequence comes from Bacillus sp. BGMRC 2118, assembly GCA_008364785.1. Classification (GTDB taxonomy): domain Bacteria; phylum Bacillota; class Bacilli; order Bacillales; family SA4; genus Bacillus_BS. Next base: position 345,552 of record VTTJ01000006.1, read on the forward strand.
ACCGGAATGTTGACTTCATAGACTATAAGAATGCTAGAACAAGATTTATGTATAACTTGTCTGCAGGTGGTGGAGCAATTATTTTAGAAAAAGCGTATGGAGAGAACGAATTACTAGAAAGTCATATAATGACAGACGGTTCGTTCTCTGAGGATGTAGTTGTAGTGGCAGGTGGGACGAAGGAACCAATTACACCAGAAGCCATAAGGCTCAATCGAAATATGCTGGATGTACTTGATCCTCAGGGAATGAAACAACGCTTAGAGGAAAAGTCGATGGTCAACTTCTTAACCGTGATTCGTAAATCGTTGGAGAAAAGTGGGTATTCTGAGCAAGACATTGACTTCATCGGGATCTTACATATGAAGAAGTCAGCACATGATTATGTATTAAAAGAACTTGGATTACGTGAGGAACAATCCATCTATTTGGAGGACTATGGACATATCGGTCAAATTGATCAAATATTATCTCTGCAATTAGCTGAGCAAGAAGGTAAGTTGAAAAGTGGGGATATTGTTGTACTTGTAAGCGCAGGTATAGGATATGCCTGGGGAGCAACGACCATCAGGTGGGGTGAATGTTTAGTAGATTCATAACTACCATATTGAGTGTATAAAGAAACAAACTGCAATGAAAGTCATTTTTTTCTGAAACCGTTTACAGGAAAAAAGGAGGAATATTGTCGATGAGTATCCAATTAAATAAAGTAGAATTATCGAATGGTGAAACATTAGGTTACCGGTTACGTGAAGGACAGGGCAAGACATTACTTTTAGTACATGGAAATATGACATCCTCTAAACATTGGGATTTACTAATTGAAGCCTTACCAAAGGACTATCATATTATTGCAGTTGATCTTCGTGGATTTGGTGAATCGACTTATCACAAGCCGATTACGAGTATTAAAGAATTTACAGATGATGTAAAGCTTTTTGTCGATGCTCTTGGATTAAAGGATTTTGCCATGATGGGCTGGTCAACTGGTGGGGGAGTCGTCATGCAATTTCAGGTAGATTATCCTGGCTATGCAACCGAACTAATTCTATTAGCTTCTGTTTCTACGAGAGGTTACCCATTTTATGGTGTGAACGAACAAGGACAAATTGATCTCACCAAACGCTATCGATCACTAGAAGAAATTAAGCAGGACCCAGTTCGGACCATTCCTATTCAAGGAGCTTATAACTCGGGGAACCGGGAATTATTACGTATGATTTGGAATGCAACAATATATGACCAAAACCAGCCAACACCGGAAAAGTATGAAGAATACATCGATGATATGCTTACGCAGCGTAATTTAGCAGAAGTGTATCATGCATTAAATACATTTAATATAAGTAAACATCATAACGGTGTGACAGAAGGAACGAATCTAGTGACGAAAATCACCATTCCAACCTTAGTGTTAAACGGGGAACGTGACAAAGTTGTTCTTAAGATAATGACTGATGAAATTGCAGCAGATTTAAACGAATCAATAGTGACGGTTGTTGAACTAAAAGGCTGTGGTCATTCAGCATTAATAGATGATGTAACCCAATTAGTAGATGTTGTAACCGCATTTCTTGGAAAGAAAGTAGGGGAAACACAGTGAGATTAGAAAATAGAGTTGCCGTTGTTACAGGAGCCGCAAATGGAATTGGATTAGAGGCTGCAAAACTTTTTGCTCTAGAAGGGGCAAAAGTAGTGTTAGCTGATTATAACGAAGAACAAGGGGCAAAGCATGCGGAAGAACTTCGTGCCACGGGAGCTGACGTATTATTTGTTCAAGTTAACGTTGCAGATCGTGAAAGCGTTGATAACATGGTGGCTAAAACGATTAATACGTATGGCCAAATCGACATATTAATTAACAATGCGGGCATAACGAGGGATGCAATGCTGACGAAAATGACACCTGAAAACTTTAGTCAGGTAATTGATGTTAACTTGACAGGGGTTTTTCATTGTACACAAGCGGTTGTGCCGTACATGATACAAGCCGGTAAAGGAAAGATTGTTGTCACCTCTTCTGTTTCTGGTGTGTATGGAAATGTTGGTCAAACCAATTATGCTGCTGCTAAAGCAGGAGTAATTGGAATGGTGAAATCATGGGCAAAGGAATTAGGACGTAAAGGAATAAATGTAAATGCTGTTGCACCTGGATTTACAAATACAGCTATGGTTCAAACTGTCCCGGAAAAAGTCATTCAGCAGCTCGTTGCTACGATACCACTGCAACGACTAGGACAACCAGAAGATATTGCAAAAGCATATTTATACTTAGCTTCAGACGATTCAGACTATGTAACAGGAACAGTATTGCATGTAGATGGTGGAATCATGATGTAAGATTACTGTCTACCAATCAAGGAGGAACAAAATTATGAGAAATGTAGTCATTACTTCAGCAGTACGTTCACCAATTGGTGATTTTGGTGGTGTCTTCAAAGACTTGCTGCCAACTGATTTAATTGTGCCAGTTTTAAAGGAGGCAGTATCAAGAAGTAACCTCGGAAACGATGAGATAAATGAGGTTATTTTAGGTCATTGTATTCAAAGAACGGACCAGCCAAACACAGCTAGAACGGCTGCATTACTTGCCGGTTTATCCGATGAAACTACAGGTTATACCATCCAGCGTCAATGTGCTTCGGGTATGCAAGCAGTTATATCGGCTGCATTGCAAATTCAATCTGGGTTATCAGATGTAGTGGTGGCTGGTGGCGTTGAGGCTATGAGTTCAAGTCCATATTTATTAAAACAGCATCGCTGGGGAGCTAGAATGCAGCACAGCCAAGTAACAGATACAGTTTGGGAGATCTTAGAGGATCCTATCCATCATATTATGATGGGAGAGACAGCTGAAAATTTAGCGGATATCCACAACATTACACGTGAAGAGCAGGATGAAATCGCCCTGCTTAGTCACCAACGAGCCGCAAAGGCAATCGAACAAGGTTACTTTGATTCTCAAATTGTACCCATTACGTTAAAGTTCCGAAAAGGGGAAACAGTCGTAACAAAGGATGAGCATCCACGTCCAACTTTAACAAAAGAAGATTTGGCAAAATTAAAAACTGTTTTCCGCAAGGACGGTACCGTAACTGCAGGTAATGCTTCCGGCTTAAATGATGGAGCAGCTGCATTAGTCTTAATGGATGAAGAAACCGCATTACAAAAGGGGATTAAGCCTCTAGCTAGAATTGTAGGCTTCCAAGTTTCAGGAGTCGATCCAAAGGTAATGGGAAGAGGACCAGTTCCTAGTATTCAGCGAGGATTAGAGAGAGTAGGCTGGTCGTTAGAAGATGCCGACTTAATTGAAGTGAACGAGGCATTCGCAGCACAATACTTGGCTGTTGAAAAGGAACTTGGATTAAATCGTGATATTGTAAATGTTAATGGCAGTGGGATCAGCTTAGGACACCCCATTGGTTGTACAGGCGCAAGAATTATAACAAGTCTTGTCCATGAGCTTCACCGTAGAGAAGTAAATAAAGGTATTGCCTCATTATGTGTTGGTGGAGGAATGGGAGCAGCTGTATTTATTGAGAGAGTATAAGGTTAGTAGAAGGGGTCCTTAACGGGTCCCTTTTTGTTGTATTCATGGATAAATGATACATATAAAGTAAATGTTGATACAAATATTTAAAATGTGGTGCATATGTGAAAGAAATTGATGCATACACAAATCCCTATTCAATTGTAACTCATTTGCAACTACAGTTCCTTATAGTAAATCATATGAATATGTATGAAAAAGGAGAGAGTGCTGTGAGATGGGATTTGGATTGGGTTGAGAAGCGTTCACAGCTAACGCCAGATAAGGTTGCCATCATTGATGGAGAAAATAATAACCAGTATACCTACAAAGAATTAGCCAATCGTGCCCATTCGTTTGCTACCTATTTGAAAAGTAAAGGTGTAACTAAAGGGGATCGTGTTGCTCTTCTTTGCCCTAACGACATATGCTATTTTGATTTTCTATTTGCATGTATGAAGATTGGTGCCATTTTTGTTCCGATTAATTGGCGATTATCACAGGTTGAAATACAAGCTATTCACGAAGACTGTACACCAAGTCTAATTGGCTATCACTCCCGTTTTGCAAACTTACTTCCGCCTGCAGACAAAATAATTCAGGTGGATTGTGAACACTATGAATCTATTTTTAACAATAACTATACCGCTCTGATGGACTCAACCTTAACTGAGAATGATCCACTTACAATTATTTATACCGGAGGGACCACTGGGAAATCAAAAGGAGTGGTGCTCACACATTCGAACATAGGCTGGAATGCTATAAATACAATAGTGAGCTGGAGCCTGACAGAGTCTGATATTACATTAACATACTTGCCTCTATTTCATACAGGAGGTTTAAATGCTTTAACGCTTCCGATTTTACTTATGGGTGGAACCGTGTTAATTGCAAGGGATTTTAATCCAGAATATACGATAGATTTAATAGAAAAAGAGAAATGCACCATTTTACTAATGGTACCAACGATGTATCATTTGATCACTTTATCGAAATCCTTTCAGCATGCTAAATTTGAGAGTATGCGAACATTCTTATCCGGTGGTGCACCCTGTCCGTTAACCATCTACGAAGCGTTTATGGAAAAAGGAATTGATTTTAAAGAGGGGTATGGACTCACGGAAGCAGGACCTAATAATTTTTACATTGATCCCAAGTTATCAATGAAGAAAAAAGGTTCAATTGGCATGCCAATGATGTTTAATAAGGCAAAAATCATGAAACACGATGGAACTCTTGCGAAAGTCAATGAAGTTGGAGAACTTTTGTTATTCGGGAATCATGTGTTTGATCATTATTGGAATAATCCGGAAGCCACAAGGAAAGCAATCAAAAACGGCTGGCTACACACGGGCGACTTGGCAAGATATGATGAAGACGGTTATTACTATATTGTTGGACGTAAAAAGGAAATGATTATTACTGGTGGAGAAAACGTCTATCCACTAGAAGTCGAACAATGTATACAAAATCATGCTTCTGTCGCTGAAGTAGCAGTAGTCGGTTTGCCACATGAGAAATGGGGAGAAGTAGTTACTGCATTTGTATCGCTATATCCTGGACATACCGCAACAGAACAAGAGTTGAAGAATATTTGTCTACAGGAACTGGGCAGCTACAAGGTACCAAAATACTTTTGGATTATTGAAGAGCTGCCGAAAACGCACGTCGGAAAAATTGATAAGAAACAATTACAAACACAATATGAATGTTTCATTAGTTAATTCTTCCAAATTCTTGTTCCCTCTTATACAATTAAAGTAGATACATAAGGGGGGAAATGAATGATTCGCTTTTCATTATTAAGAGGAGACTATGTATACTTAGATCGTTTTAAGGTGAAAGATGTTCCTACAATTACCAACTGGTACCGAGAAGAGGAGTTTACACGTAATATGGATGCACTTCTTGCTCTACCGAAGCGGGAAAAAGATATTCAAAAAATGGTAGAATTAGAGTCAGAGAAGGACTATTTATTTGCAGTTCGGAAAAATGAGACAGATGAGATTGTGGGAATTGTTGGATTAGATGGGATCCTATGGAACCATCGAACAGCCTGGGTATCTATTGGAATTGGAAGTAATAACCGACAAAAAGGCATTGGCAAGGAAGCACTGCGTTTAGCAATGGACCTTGCATTCCAGGAATTTAACTTGTACCGTCTTCAGTTAACAGTATTTGAATACAATACACGAGCAATTGCATTATACGAATCTTTAGGATTTCAAAAAGAAGGTACCTATCGCTCCTTTTTAGAAAGAGATAACCTTCGTTACGATATGCTGCTATATGGAATACTCAGAGATGAATATTTTACACAGTAACATCAAACAAAGGAACAGCCTAAATGGCTGTTCCTTTTATCCGATATAAGGCTTCCAAATCATAAAAATAAACAATAACGTTCCTAAGGTTGAAGCAAGATAAGTAAGTTTATTAATAGATAGAAGCTCATTTCTCTGCTCAACTGGCAGTTCTGTTACTGCTTCGTTTTCATCCGCAAACAGCCATGTAGATAGCTTTTTAGCTTTTGGATCGATAATGGCAATGACGACAATTTGGATGAGGATGTATAGTACTAATGAACCGATGAGCCATAGTGTGCTGAAAAATGAACCGTAATTGCCGACGATCACAAGGATAATCCCGGTTATGACAGCGAGTGTTCCCCCTATTTTTGGAAAGAAATTTAGTAAATTAGATAATTTCATAGAATGTCGTAAATCCACTGCAGTTTGGTTCTTTCGGTACAGCACATGCCCAAAGAAGGTTGGCCCCACTCCGATAATAGCGGATAAAACATGAATTAGAACTAGTACTTTTAACATGAAATCCCCCTTAACTAAATAAAATTCACTACTATTTTACTAGTTAGTCGGAAGAATTAGGATAAGAAATTTGAAAAGTAAGAAAAATATTTACAATTCCATAAAGAAATAAACACATTAATACACCTCTAAAATCAAAAATAGCGGTTAGTAACGAACCAAAGCTTGCTCCAACAAGAAGTGTGAAGGAATATAAAGCAATGGTACTTCCTCTGTTTTCTAGTCCAATTGTTCCAATCACAGAGATTATGGTCGGTATCAAAATGCTAATGGCTGCAATTAAAAAAATAGAGGATAAGGTTATAACGATATAAGAAGGGAAGATCATCATAAACGTCAAACCTGTAAGTAATAAGGCAAATCCAATTAGTAAACTTCCTTTATCACGATACTTTGCTTGAATAGCTCCGCCCCATAATGACAGTAAAGCACCGAGTAACCCGATTCCCCGAACAATAAACATTTCCGAAACAGTTAACGTTGTAGAAAGATACTGACTTACAGCGTCGTAAAACGAGACAGTCGTTAGTAATAAACTAAAGGTAATGACATAGCAGAAGAATAACTTTTTGGAAATGAGTAGGGTACCTAACAGCTTCAGGGGAATCATTTTTTTGGCAGCTGTAACTGATTTCATTCTTGGTAGTAAGAGGATAAAACAAATAAAGAATATAAGATAGCTTAGACTGAAGAACAAGTAGACACTGCGCCAATGTATCCATTCTGCCAGCCCTGCACTAATAATTTGACCAAGAATTCCAGCAACTAAAAAACCTGTATTAATTAAAGAGAGTACGAGTATGCGAAATTTACCATGAAACAAATCAAATGTATAAGCAAACGCGACAGGTGCAAAGCTTCCTCCTGCAAACCCCTGTAGTCCACGAAAAAGAATTAATTCGCCAGGTGATTGTGCGTAAGAAACAAGCAGACTTGTAATGGAAAACAATAACATTCCAGGTACGATGATTTCCTTACGGCCGAGCTTATCAGAAAGTGGTCCGAAAATGAGTAACCCTAAGGCATACAAAAGGGTAAATGAGGTACTTGCCCAAGTTAGAGAAGAAGCAGACACGTCCCACTCGTCAGAAATAACTGAATAGATCGGAATCATTGTATAAATATTACAAGCAACAAACATACCTGAGATGATTAGTAACCAAGCAATACTCTTTTCTCTAGATATAATCAAAAAATCACCACCCGTGACAGTCAACTATCCTACACAATATGCATGAAGCGGCAATTTGGTTTCAAAGTCTTTCCAAATGGATGTTCATTGATATATGTGGTGATGTTACAGTAAAATAATAGCTAGAATAATGATTGAGTGCTTGGGAAAAGCGTTTATATCGTGAGAATTAGATGGCAAGAGGAAGAATGCGTACTAACTTGCGAGATTTAGCTTTTGAATACGTAACAGTCACATATAAAAGGGAGATGTCTAAAGATGACCCTTCAATTGGTAATTGGAAGATCAGGAAGTGGAAAAACATATCAGCTCTTAGAAGAAGTACGTCAAGAACTTCTACAAGCACCCATTGGCTCACCCATTGTCTACTTAGTACCTGATCAAATGACTTTTCAGATTGAGTACGATTTAGTCCAAACCCCAGGACTAGGTGGGATTCTGAGAGCACAAGTATTTAGTTTTACTAGACTTGCTTGGCGTGTTCTTCAAGAAACTGGTGGAATGAGCCGATTACACATAGATAATGTCGGAACGAATATGTTAATTAGAAAAATCATTGAAAACAGAAAAAGTGATTTTCTTTTATATGGAAAGGCAGCTGAAAAGGCTGGCTTTATTGATCAAATTGAAAATATGATTCATGAGTGTAAGCGTTACTGTATCTCATCTGATGGTATGAAACAGCAACTGCAAGAACTTGAAAAATCAGATCAACGTGATGTTACCTTACTTCATAAACTTCATGACTTTTCAATTATTTATGATGAGTTTGAAAAACAGCTTTTTGAGAAATACGTAGATTCAGAGGATTATTTGCGATTATTAGCAGAAAAGATTCCATCTTCCACTTACTTAATGGAAGCAACGATACTTATTGATGGCTTTCACAGTTTCACACCACAAGAGCTTATTGTCGTAGAAAAGCTTATTGAAACATGTAAATCTGTAAAAATTGCCTTAACATTGGACAAGCCTCTTACGCATCAACCCCATGAGCTTCATTTATTTCATATGACAGGAAAGACGTTTATTCACTTGAAAGAAATGGCTGAAAGACTGGGACAGAAAGTGGATGTATTGGTTTTACAACATAACAAACGCTCTCTCGCTGCATCTCTTTCTCATATGGAACAACATTATGAGACGAGACCGACCGTACAATCAAAAAGTAATGAGGGCGTCTTGCTGCGTGGTGCTGTAAATCGTCGTGCTGAAGTAGAAGGTGCAGCAAAGGAAATTTTACGGTTAGTCCGTGAGAAAAATTATCGCTATAGAGATATGGCCATCATTCTTCGAAATACAAGTTTGTATCATGATTTACTAGAAACAGTGTTTTCAGAGTATGAAATTCCTATATTTATTGATCAAAAGCGCTCAATGCTGCATCACCCATTAATTGAGTTCGTTCGATCTGCACTAGAAATTGTTAGCAGTGGCTTCCGTTATGAATCTGTTTTTAGAGCGGTTAAAACAGATTTGTTATTCCCGGCAGAAGAAGATGAAATGAGTTTACGTGAAGACTTTGACCTGTTAGAAAACTACGTATTGGCATATGGAATTCAAGGTCACAGATGGAAAGACACAACAAAGAAATGGTCTTACCGCAGAATTATAGGTATTGACGACCAGGGATTAGCCAAGACAACGAATGAAGAAGAAATGGAGCAAAAGATCCATGATCTTCGTATTCTTATCTCGTCACCAATCCTACAGTTTGAAAAACGGCTGAAGAAGGCGAAAAAAGGAGTCCAATATGCAGAGGCATTATATCTGTTATTAGAAGAAATTAATGTCCCAGGCAAGCTGGAGAAATGGCGTCTACATGCAGAACAAACTGGTGAAGTGAGCAAGGCAAAAGAGCATGGACAAGTTTGGAGCGCAGTCATTGATTTATTAGATCAATTTGTTGAATTAATGGGGAATGAAGAAATACCGTTATCCATTTTTCAACAAACGATGGAATCTGGACTTGAGGCATTACGTTTTGCATTAGTACCACCAGCTATTGATCAAGTTGTGGTTGGAGATTTTGAACACTCTCGTTTCTCACATATTAAGGCTACGTTTATTCTAGGAATCAATGATGGAGTGATACCGGCGATTCCAGCTGAAGATGGTGTATTAAATGAAAATGAACGAGAACAACTTTCAAATCACGGCTTGCAGCTAGCTCCTGGAGGAAAACAACAGCTATTAGATGAGCAATTTTTACTTTATCTTGCCATTAGTTCAGCTTCTAATCAACTATGGTTGTCATACTCATTAGCGAATGAAGAAGGAAAGTCTTTAGTGCCGTCCATTTTTATTAAGCGTATAAAAGATCTATACCCAACATTACGTGAAGAGTTACTAGTGCAAGACCCAACGGATTTAACGGAAGAAGAGCAGGTTGAATTTATTTCAACACCGATGAAGTCAATTTCATATTTAGCTTCACAACTTCAGCAATGGAAGAGACATTACCCAATTTCCACGATATGGTGGGATGTTTATAACACTTTTGACCAAAAACGAGAATGGAAGATTTTACGTGACCGGGTGCTAAGTAGTCTTTTTTATCAAAACCGTGAGGATACATTGCCTACAGATGTTAGTGACAAATTATACGGAGATAAATTAACTGCGAGTGTATCTAGGATGGAGCTGTTCCAAGGCTGTCCATTTTCCCATTTTTCTTCGTATGGTTTAGGATTACAGGAAAGGCAAATTTACCGTTTAGAAGCACCGGATATTGGACAGTTTTTCCACGCTGCATTAAAAATGATGGCAGATGAACTGCATAAACAAAACTTAAGCTGGACTCAGTTATCGAAGAAACAATGTATGGATCTAGCATATGAAGTTGTAAATGAACTCGCACCAAAAATTCAAAAAGAAATATTATTAAGCTCCAACCGATATCATTATTTAAAACGGAAATTAACGGATGTAATTGGACGAGCATCACTTATTATGAGTGAGCACGCAAAGGCCAGTGGCTTTGCACCGGTTGGTCTAGAACTAGGCTTCGGCAGAAATGGTCAATTACCTGCCATTGAGTTTACGTTGAAGAATGGGACGAAGATGGAGCTTGTGGGGAGAATAGACCGTGTAGACATCGCTTCGAGTTCAAAAGGGTCATACTTGCGTATTGTTGACTATAAATCTAGTCAAAAATCGTTAAATTTAGCAGAAGTGTATTATGGATTATCATTACAAATGTTAACTTACCTGGATATCGTTTTGTCCAATTCAAGAGCCTGGCTTGGACATGAGACATTGCCGGCGGGTGTGCTGTATTTCCATGTTCATAACCCAATGATTAAGGCGAAGCAAGAGTTAACGATAGAAGATATTGAAGAAGAATTATTAAAAAGCTTTAAGATGAAAGGGCTACTGCTTGGAGATGAGGAAGCGGTTAGGCTCATGGATACAACGATTGATAGTGGCCACTCAAAAATTGTATCAGCCGGTTTAAAAAAGTCTGGCGGTTTTTATCCGTACTCGCAAATTGCAAGTGAAGATGAGTTTGATGTACTGAGAAAGCATGTGAGACATACATTTGAAAATATTGGTAATGAAATGGTAAGCGGGAAAGTAGATATTGCCCCTTATCAGTTGAAAGATAGAAAACCGTGTAAATTTTGCAGCTTTAAACCGGTGTGTCAATTTGATGAATCACTAGAAGAAAATTCTTATGTTACATTAGAGCATTCTGATGATAAGACCATTTTAACTCGATTAAAAGAGGAGGTGGGAAATGATGAAGTTATCTATACAACCAAAGCCTGAAGGTATTCAGTGGACAGATGACCAGTGGAAGGCAATATCAGCAAAAGGCTCTGATATATTGGTAGCAGCAGCAGCTGGCTCAGGAAAAACGGCTGTACTAGTAGAACGTATTATTCGAAAAGTAATGGATAGAGATACTCCAATTGATGTAGACAGACTGCTCATTGTAACGTTTACGAATGCAGCTGCTGCTGAAATGAGACATAGAATCGGTGAGGCTTTGGAAAAAGCGATATCTGAGAATCCTACATCATTACATTTACGGAAGCAGTTAAGCTTACTAAACAGAGCATCGATATCAACACTTCACTCATTTTGTTTAGAAGTCATCCGGAAATACTATTTCTTAATTGATATTGATCCATCTTTTCGCATTGCGGAAACAACTGAGGCGGAGCTGTTACGAGAAGAAGTGATGGAAGAGTTGTTTGAAGAGGAATACGGCAAGGAAGGAAATGAAGCTTTTTTTGAGTTAGTGGATCGTTACACAGGGGATCGTAATGACAGTGATTTGCAGCTGATGGTCAAGAAGCTCTATGATGAATCACAGGCACATCCAAACCCGGATCTATGGTTAGAGAAATTAGTGGAAGCTTACCGATTAAATCCTGAAACGACTGTAGATGAATTACCTTTTATCTCTTCTCTTTATAAGGAAATTTCTCTTCAACTGGATGGTATTCGTTCGATTTTAGATCGCGCGTTGGAAATTACGAATCTTCCACTTGGACCAGCTCCTCGCACGATAAATATTGAAGAGGATTTGAAGCAAATTGCTGAGTTGGAGATGCAGCTTGATAAAGGCTGGTCTCCGATGTATGAGAGAATGCAAAATCTTCATTTCAGCACGCTTAAAACGTGCAAAGGTGATGCCTATGATCAAGAGCTTATAGATTCTGTTAAAGACTTGCGAGAAAAGGCAAAAAAGCAACTAAAGACTATACAAGAAACCTATTTTCAAAGAAGACCCGATTCATATATCCAAGACATATTGAAGATGGAAGAATCTGTTTCGACTTTAATCTCGTTGGTTAAGGAATTTAAGATTCGATACCAGCAAGTAAAGCGGGAAAAAGGACTAGTTGACTTTGGTGATCTTGAACATTATACTTTGCAAATTTTAAGATCACAGAATGAAGAAGGAGTAGTAGAGCTTACAGAGGCTGCTCATTATTATAAGCGTCATTTTCATGAAGTCTTATTAGATGAATACCAGGATACAAACTTTGTACAAGAATCCATTGTCCAGGCTGTTTGCAGAAGTGGTGAAGATGGCGGGAATTTATTCATGGTAGGTGACGTTAAGCAATCCATCTATCGTTTTCGCTTAGCTGAGGCAGGATTATTTCTTAGTAAATACAAACGTTTTTCTCCAGAGGGAAATGAGTTTGGACTCCGAATTGACCTTTCCCAAAACTTTAGAAGCAGAAGTGAAGTTTTGGATGGGACAAACTATATATTTAAACAAGTGATGGATGAGCAAGTCGGGGAAATAGACTATGATGAGCAAGCTGAATTAAAAATAGGTGCCTCTTACCCTGAAAGTATGGAGACAAAAGCGGAACTACTTCTTATTAATTCTGATGGTGAAGAGATGGATGCTGGTAGTGAAGACAATGAGACTGATTCATCACAGTTTGACGCATCAGAGCTTGAGACTGTTCAACTTGAAGCACGTCTTATGGCCCAGAAAATTAAAGAGATGATACAAAAGCCGTTTCAGGTTTATGACCGTAAGCTTGATGCAAACCGAAACATTACGTATCGTGATATTGTGATTCTGCTTCGTTCTATGCCATGGGCTCCACAAATAATGGAGGAATTTAAGGAACAAGGGATACCGGTATATGCGGAACTTTCCTCTGGTTATTTTGAGGCTACGGAAGTATCCATTATGATGTCACTCTTAAAGGTAATAGATAATCCATACCAGGACATCCCGTTAGCTGCGGTATTGCGCTCACCTATTGTCGGTTTAAAGGCAGAGGAATTAGCGTTTATTCGAACAAAACAGAAAAAAGGCAATTACTATGAAGCTGTTAAAGCTGTGTTAGAGCAAGGTATAAATGAAGGGCGCTATGCTAATACCTTTGAAAAATTAATGGATTTTCACTTAATGCTGCAAAAGTGGAGAGCTTATGCAAGACAAGGATCATTGTCTGAATTAATTTGGCGTATTTATCAAAAGACAGGCTACTATGATTTTGTAGGTGGTATGCCAGGGGGAAAACAACGCCAGGCAAATCTGAGGGCACTATATGACCGGGCAAGACAATATGAATCTACATCCTTTAGAGGATTGTTTCGTTTCCTTCGTTTTATTGAAAGATTACAGGACCGCGGGGATGATTTAGGAACGGCAAGAGCATTAGGTGAGCAGGAAGACGTTGTGAGAATGATGACAATTCATAAAAGCAAAGGACTGGAGTTTCCTGTCGTGTTTGTAGCTGGCTTGTCAAAGCCCTTTAACGTACGTGATCTAAGCAATACGTTTTTATTGCACAAGGATTTAGGCTTTGGTTCAAAGTATATTGATCCTGTTCTTAGAGTTAGCTATCCGACGTTGCCACAGCTTGCCATTAAGCAACAGATGAAAAATGAACTACTAGCCGAAGAAATGCGTGTATTATATGTTGCTCTTACTCGAGCTAAGGAAAAACTTTACTTAGTCGGTACGGTTAAAAAGCTGGAGAAAAAGATTAAAAGCTGGGGAGAGCAGCTTTCGAATAAGGAATGGCTATTGCCGAATTTTGATCGATCAAATGCTAAATGTTATATGGACTGGGTGGCGCCTTCTGTTATTAGGCATCATGATGCATCTGTATTACGAGACCGTGAAGAAATGAATGATATGCCTTTAGATATCGTTACTCATCCTTCAAAATGGTCCATTTCAATTATCGATCCAAGTAGATTAGAACAAGTGGATACAGAGAAATTGGAACTGAATGCTGAAATACTAGAACGAATGAAAAAAGGTGAAACTGTTCCATTAGAAAGCAAGTTCAAGACATATGTTCAAGACCGCTTGTTATGGGAATATGAGTTTAACACAGCAACAAAGCACCGTTCAAAACAAACGGTATCCGAGATTAAGCGAATGAGGCAGGATCATGACGTATATAGTGATACGTCCTTAGTGAATGTGACGCGTAAAACGATTGCAGATCGACCTAGATTTATGCAAGAACAGCGATTAACGTCAGCAGAAATAGGAACTGCAATGCATATGGTTATGCAGCATATTCCACTTGATCAACCTGTCACTGAAGAAATAGTGAAAGAAAAGATTTCCGAAATGGTTGTTAATGAATTGCTAACACATGAACAGGAGGACTATATTAATATAGCTGGAATTGTTCAATTCTTTAAGACAGAGCTCGGAGTAAGGATTTTACAATCTTCTAATGTAATGAGAGAGATTCCATTCAGTTTTGGTTTGCAAGCAAATCAAGCATATCCAGATTGGAAAGGTGAAAACGAAACCATTCTCCTTCAAGGTGTAATTGATTTGCTTTTTGAAGACGAGCAGGGAATTGTATTATTGGATTTTAAAACAGATCAAGTAACAGGTAAGATTCAAGGAAGCGAGTCATCTGTACACAAAGCATTAAAAGACCGGTATGAAGTGCAGCTGGAACTATACAGCAAAGCAGTTGAACATATATACAAACAACCATTAAATGAAAAATATCTATACTTCTTCGATGGAAGTCACCTTGTAAAATGTTAAACATCTCAAACAGTCATGTTATATGTTGGCTATGTCAACTTTACCATGACTGTTTTTTTAGCGCTTTAAAGAAGTGGGGGACAGGCCCCCACTCCTTTAAAGCGCTAAAAATATATTGGGTGTTTTTGGGGAAAATAGAGAAATGGATGGATAGACGGATAATTGGACGGAGGGACATGAAGTGAAGGGGAGCTGTGAATTGTGTAATCGAGAGGATGTCGAGACGACGGTTCATCATTTAGTTCCAAAGGAGAAGGGTGGAACGTTTGGGGCAACCGCCTTATTATGTATTCCTTGTCATAAACAAATTCATGCATTGTATACGAATGATGAAATTGCCGCAAGGTTATCAACCATTCAAGAGTTGAAGCATGATGAACAGTTATCAAGCTTTATTAAGTGGATCCGAAAACAACCTCCAGGGAAGTTAATGAAAATTAGAAAATCAAAAGAACGAAAGCGTAAAGGCAGATAAAAAGATATTTTCTTATGTTTTGTTGTTTTCCAAATGGGATGAGTTTTGATTAAGCATAATGTTTACGAAGTGAGAATCAGAAAAGACTTAAAATCAGTTCATTGGTTATTTCAGTAAACCCTCTGTTAAATCATAAGTTAATGTTAATAAATCAATAAAAATAGTACGACAAATGACACCCACTCTACGTGTCACTTGTCGTTTTTTGGTCACTTACATCAGGATCGATGGAGTTTGTTGCACTTACCCAGTTATTGGTACATATAAAATCTCCTGTATTAAAGGAACCTGAGCCAGAAGATGTTTTTGACGAGCTAGTTGGCGAAACATTTAAGGAGTCACCGAAGTTAACAACGCCTCCGTCTATACTATTAATCCAGATTGGGCCAACAATAGATGGCATGGTGAACACCCTTTTCTTTGGTATCAGTTTACTTTAACGTATGCCCTGACCAAAGAAATGGTTCGACGTATCCTCCATTTATTATTGATCTGTTAGTAATTGACGAATATGCTTAACTCGGGCCACTGCCCGAATGTGGTTTGTTGAGCCAATATGCATGATGGCTGCGTTAGAAGCACCGATTAAGGAGACAGAATCTACCTTAATAACTGGATTATCATGAACAAATGTTGTTCTCACTTGTTCCTCTACAACAGGTGTTGGTATGTCCTCTGAAAAAATTTGGTAAGAACTAAAGCTAGCTTCATCCTCAACAAATAAAGGATACTCCCTCTGAACGGCAATTGCCCTTGACGTGGCATTAATTCCGTGACTGTCACCAATCTCTAAAATCGAGCTGAAAGAAATTGAATTTGCATAAATAATTGGAACAATTGAAACTCGATGATGCATGATGTATCCCCTCCTAAACAAGTGGAACAAAAGGTCCAATAATTAATGACTCAGCAGGAGTGTCGAACGTGGAGGAAAGACATATGGTTTCTGAATCTCCAATCAAGAAAATGGAAGACGATGCCACACCGACAACCTTTATATCTCCTACGTGAATTCCCTTATTGACGACCGTAAAATTCATGAATACTCATCCTTCCCAATTCTGAGGTAAATGTTGAACGAAGGTCAAAAATGCTCCGTTTATATCTTCCTTCATTTTCTCTATGATTCTCTGGGTTGTTTCCTTTACATTGTTCTCATTTTCCCATTGCTTAGGAGTCGTTTGTTCTAAATAATACAAAATTCTTGTGTCAAGTTGTCTTTTCACATCTTGAATCATAAAGTCATAGTGAGCTTCATTTAACTTAGTACGTGACCGTTGTTCAAGGGATTGTATAGATGCATACCCTTCATGGTCTAGGTAGTTCAAGATAGAGTCTCGTATCGTTGATTGGATTTCGGGAGTAAATGTGTTTGCACCAGGTACTTTCAGTTTTCCTTGTGTAACGTCAAAATCCTCAATTTGTTCATCATTATAAGGATTAAGTCCAATATTTAACGTACCCTCTAATGTTTCAACCTTTAGTTGATCAAATTTATACTCAATTTTCTCAATGGTCGTGCTCGGCTTCTTTTTTAGTTCTTTTAGTTCTGATTGAACTGAAGCAAGAGATGTCTGCATTTTTTGTATTTCAATCTGTTGATATTGAATTTGTTGTTGTAATTGATGGATATAATTAGTGAGGTCATAGTTCTGATAGTACATGGAATCACCCTTTTCAAAATGGTAATGTACACCGATATTCGTCAAAGTCGATAATGTAGTGTATGTGGAACCTATAAAATGGGTGAATGCCTAGAAAAGCTAATCTCTAATTCCAGATGAAAATGGAACAGCAGGACCTTCTATTCCACCAGTTGCAGTAGTACCACTACCTGTTTGTGGTGCTGGTCCTTTAAAACCACCGGTATTGTATAAGTTAGAGAGTGGTTTAATCATTCCAGCACTCCCAATTTGAAAGACGGAGGAGTTCGAAATACTCCCAACTTTTAGTTGTTGAATATTGATCGTTTGGCAAATATAAAAATTCATCTTCACTCCTCCTATGCTAAATCTACAATGGGCTGATCTACTGCATCATTATCTTGAGTATTTGTACTGCTCGCGTTGTTAATAATTCGCAAACCATCACCCGTATTAAAGGAACCAGCTCCTGAGAAGGTTTTGGCCGAAGAATTAGGAGTAATCATAAAGACATCTCCTATGTTAAAAACACTTGAAGAACCGATACTTATTACTTTCACTGCGCCGACTATGGCAGGCATATAAAACACCCTTTGTTATCGTATTCATTCAGTATAGTATGATAAATGCCCGAAATGGTTCGTTTACAAGCTCTTATCATAAGCATCGCATAAAAAAATGAACCTGAAAAAACAAGCAGGATCTATAATTACCAAGAAATGCTTACAAATGACGATTTTAGTAAGTGAGTTTAAACATACAAATCTAGTAGAAAACAGCTTAAAGTAATTACCAATATATAGAATGTAGAGATATAATAGTAGTAAATACGTTTTGGGAGAATATGATGAATACAAACCATACACCAATTTCTGAAAATGACCGAATCCATTCCCTTGATATGATTCGAGGTTTTGCACTATTAGGAATCTTTCTGGTTAATATGTCTTCTTTTCATTCACCTGTTTTATACAAAGGTGCCTTTGAGAAGGCAGAGGGCATGAATCAGCTCATCATTAATTTTATCAACTTCTTTGCACAAGCAAGTTTCTACACTCTTTTTTCTTTTTTATTTGGCTATGGGATAATTATCTTTTTAGACCGTGCAAAGGCTAAAGGACTGAACTATAAACAACTATTTATTCGAAGACTTATTGTCCTCTTAATCATTGGTATACTTCATGCATTTTTCATTTGGCATGGCGATATTTTGATTACCTACGCCATTATTGGGTTCATGGTTTTGGCATTTTACCCTGTTAAATCTAGAACATTACTAACATCTGGACTTCTCATTTTATTGATTCCGGCCATTTTGTTTAGTGCATTGCTGTTTCTAGCTTCATTCGTAACACCAGATGCAGCATGGCCAAGAGATACGGTCATGTTTAATCAATCCCTTGAAACATATAGCTCAGGAACTTTTCTTGAGATTACAGAACAAAGAATAGAGGATTGGTACAGTGTCAATAATCTTGGGAATGCATTTTTCCTCATTACATCTATATTGCCGTTGTTTTTATTAGGTGCCTACGTTGCTAAGGAGAAATGGTTTAGTCAGGTGGAACGTCATAAGAAATCAATATTCTTCATGTGGATCATTTCTCTGGTCATTGGAGTTCCAGCCAAGTTACTACCATTTTTAGTTACTGAAAATATAGCTTCAGAGTTTATCCAAGATTCGATTGGTGGACCTGCAATGGCTCTGTTTTATGGAACGTCTATCGTTCTATTAGTGGAGAAGAAGGTATGGAGGAAATTTCTCCAACCCTTTGCTTACGTAGGTAGACTCTCCTTAACTAACTATTTATTACAATCTATAATCTGTACATTCATTTTTTATAGCTATGGGCTCGGGTATTATGGTCAAACTTCACATATAGAAGGATTATTTATAACAGTAGGTATTTATATGGTGCAAATCGTTTTGAGTTATTTTTGGCTCAAACACTTTCACTATGGACCGATGGAATGGCTATGGAGAAGTTTGACATATGGTAAAACTCAGAAGCTTAGAAGGGAGATAAAAGAATGAGGAACCTCATATCCCGTGAAGGTAAGCAGTGGCTGAAGGAAGGAATTATCACTGAGGAGCAATATCATAAAATTATTAACACCTATGAAATTGAAAAAAAGTCAAATCTACTTCCGATTCTAGCCAGCATTTTAATAGGTTTGAGTATACTAACATTCATTGCTTCTAACTGGGATGGCATCTCACAACTAGCCCGAGTATTCATTATCGTTATTGGTATGACTACATTCTATGTAACTGGGGAACTTTTTCATAAAAAAGAAAGTCGAGTCATAGGAAATGCATTAATCGGAATCGGTGTTATTTCATTTGGTGCAGGTATTATTCTTCTTGGTCAAATGTTCCATTTTCAATCGTATGATGCAAGAGCCTTTATCATATGGGCAATAGCAGCACTAGTAGTTGTAGGGCTTTGGGAAAGTAAGTATTTGCTGTTATTATCCATTCTCATCATAACGGTTGGTCAATTATATAGCTTTGTTAATTATTCCTCCTTTAGTTATCTATTAGCACTATTACTTGTAGTTGGAGTCAGTCACTTTGTCTATCATCGTTCTGCCCTGTCAGCAAGTATCGCTTTGTCCATTTCTTATATGATTCAATCTTTACTATTAATCATTCATCTCGAGTTGAATTACCAGTATTTATTTGTATTTGCCTTCGTGCTGTACTTGATTAGTCATTTGATTCGGGCTAATGCTATTCAAAAATCAATCAAAAACACGGCTTTATTGGCTGCCATAGCTGTTTCAATTGTTAATGTGTTTTGGATTGACTCAGGGATTGTAGAGGAAAATGGATCGATTTTATATCTATTCGTGATAGCCGTGTTATTCATCATGCTTTATCTGCTTAAACGAAATTCTATTGACCTTATAGACGGGGTATTGTTCTTACCACTCTTTTATATTGAAGATATTGCAGGCGTATTATATCTACTCATACTCTTTATTTACTCCATCTGTTTACTAACCGTTGGTTATCAAAAGCATCATACAGACAAAGCATCGTTTGGAACAGTGCTTTTTCTCATAAGTGCTTTTCTAGGTTACATCCAGATTGCATGGGACTTCATGCCAAAATCGTTATTCTTTTTATTAGGCGGGCTAATTCTATTCATACTGAGCTGGTTTCTTGAGAAGAACAGAAGAAAACTAGTGAAAGGAGAGAAATAGATGAGCAGACGTATCGTATTTTATGGCGCAATCCTTTTACAGGTAATCTTTTTACTCGGTATGGCGGGTAGCTATTACGCAATAGATAAAGTAGGTATGGAAATCCGTCTGAAAACGGTACCCATCGATCCAAGGGATATATTTTACGGTGATTATGTAACACTTCAATATGAAATATCTACTATTCCTAAAGGTCTTTGGGTAGGTGAAGAATCTCTCCAACATGGAGATCGTGTTTACGTATTACTAGAAAAAGATAAAGGATACCATCAGGTGGTAGCTGCGAGCCCGGAAAAACTCGAAGTAGGCGAAGGAGAGATATTACTTTCTGGGAGATATATGTATGAAGCAGATGCTTCTACATTATGGGTTGAATATGGAATTGAGCAGTACTACGTTCCAGAAAACACGGGGAAGGACATTGAAAACAGCAGTGGTAATCATGAGGTGTATGTCAAAATTGCACCATGGGGACAGATGAAAATTGACAGACTCGTCGAACTAGATTGAGCGAGGGGAGCAGGGCACCACTTTTTGGTGTCTTTTAATTTGACGATATAGCCACTTATTTCAAACATAACAGTTATGTTACTACCTAATACATGATCTAGCTTTTCAATTAGTAAGTTTTCAATTTTCTAGAACCACATAAAAATAACCTGCAACGATTAGCAGGTCTAAATGAACATATGTGCTTCTTGCATCATATAGTTGTTGGTTTGGTCAAATTGATAAGATGAAGCTAATTTCAAATTAATTAGAACATCTAGTTGTTGACTGCAATTGACAGTTTCTTTTGCGGTAAGTCCTAGTTCCATGGCTAGTTCAATCATTCTTTCTCTTGTTTCTTCAATCATTAATTCTAACATTTTGCCCGTCCCTTGCTATTAAATATGGAAGAGGTATAAACTGCCTCTGTAGTACAAAAATTATTATACCTATTGTAAGCAAGAAAGTAATACTTTCGATAAAACTAGTTATAATGTTACAAAAAAGTACAAGAATCTACATTACATCATTGGGAGATTTTATCGATGAAGAAGGAAATTTCCTTTTATAGGTGGAATGTTTAAGTCAAAAAATATTGAAGGAGTATCAAAAATGAAATTAGCAACAGCAACATTAAGAAATGGTGAACAATTTGTAGGTGTTGTACAAGGAGATACGATCATTCATATAAAAAGGGCAGAAGAGCTATATAAGGGTGACTCACTTTTTCCTGACTGTATGCAACAAGTAATTGAACAGCATGACACGTTAGAGTTAGTACAGGAAATACTAGAAAACTTAGAAAAATTACATGAGGAATGCGCATACCCTTTAAATGAGGTTACATTAGAAGGACCTATCCCAAATCCTCGTAAAAATATCTTCTGTGTCGGGAAGAATTACGCAGATCATGCCATTGAAATGGGCAGTAAAGAAGATATTCCTGAGGATATCATCGTATTTACAAAAGCGCCAACGACCGTAATTGGACATAAGGGGACTGTGTTGAATCACCATCAACTAACAAAGCAGCTTGACTATGAAGGAGAGCTTGCAGTAGTGATTGGGAAAAAAGGGATCAGAATATCAGAAGAAGAGGCTAGCTCCTACATATTTGGATACACCATTATAAATGACATCACAGCAAGAGATCTTCAATCTAAGCATAAGCAGTTTTTCATTGGTAAAAGTCTAGATACAACGTGTCCAATAGGGCCGTGGATCGTTCATCATTCTGAAATTCAAGATGCAAACAATTTACAAATATCAACGAAAGTTAATGGAGAGGTAAGACAGAACTCAAATACTAGTAATTGTATCTTTTCAATTGAAAAAATTATTTCAATCTTGTCACAAGGAATGACATTAGAGCCGGGAGACATTATCGCAACTGGAACGCCTGCAGGGGTCGGGAAAGGATTCAAGCCACCGAAGTTCCTAGAACCAGGTGATGTGATGGAAGTTACCGTTGAAGGGATCGGAACACTTGTAAATACACTCGAAAAATAATAGAAGGAGCCTCACATTCGGGGCTCCTTCTCCTGTTTTAACAGCAATTACCTGTATCTCCAAGTAAAGATAAACCTTGTCCATCTCCACTAATATCTAGAGTTAAACCTTCAACATTTTCTTTAATCATTGGGTCAATGGCAATTTTAATTTCGTTTACTATTACAATATCATCGTTTTCTTCTGCCTCATCCAGAGCCAGTCCAATTTTAGGGCTTCCTCAGCCATAGCCTGCGAAAAATAGTCTTACACTAGTTGAATTGTGCTCATTAAACATTTCTTTTAAGAAATCACGAGCTTCATTTGTGATGTTCATGTTCATTCATCCTTCCTTTATCATCTACTAGGTATTCTAACTTTTTTTCTAGTTCATTCGCAAACTTTATGTTTATCCTATTTTTTACATTCGTAATGGTAGAATGACTTAAAAATATGTTAGGCTTCCTATAAGGGGTTATAAAGCAGTAGTTAAAATCAGAGATTCGCTATAATACTTTTCAGAGAAGGAGATGACTCGAAATGAACAAGTTTGATTCATACATACAATCAGATAGATTAATAGTTAGACCATATGAAAAGAAGGATTATCATAATTGGCTTACAATGTTTACAAATCGACTTCCTTCACAGCATCAATATGATGACGGAAAAATTGATATGAGTATTTGTTCAGAGGAATGGTTTGAACTCTTAGTTCAGAAGCATCAACATATGGCGCTAGAAGATAAGATATACGTATTTGGGATCTTTAGAAAGTCTGATGGCAGTAATGTTGGCTCAATTGATTTCTCAACGATTATGAGAGATGAATATCAATGGGCACGTTTTGGCTACACCATTCACAATCAATTTTGGAGAAATGGGTATGGAAGTGAAGCTGTAAAGGCATCTCTTCAACTTGCATTTACTTCATTGAATTATTACCGTATTGAAGCACATATTAATCTGGATAATGAGGCATCCAAAAAACTCGCTGAAAAGGTAGGTTTGCAGTTTGAATGTGTTAGAAAAAGATTCATATATGAAAATGAAATGTGGACAGATCACCTTGTGTATGTAATAAACAGACAAGAATTCAGTCAACAAAAGAGCAATGTCAAAAATTTCTAGACAGCGCTCTTTACTTTTTTATCCACCTATATTATCATTATTGATAATGATAATAATGAAAGGTTGAATATATCGTATGACTGAATCTAAAGTAGACATTCTATTACATCCCGTTCGAATGAGAATCCTTCAATCATTAGTATCAGAAAACTTAACCGTTCAGCAAATGAAAGAACGATTACCTGATATTCCCCAAGCAACTCTATATCGTCATTTGAACAAATTATTTGAAGCAGGTGTCATATTTGTAATTCAGGAGCAACAAGTAAGAGGTACAGTTGAGAAATTATACTCCATTACTCCAAAAGAAGCAGATATTACAAACAATGACATTCAACGTTATTCGAAGGAACAATACATGGAACTCTTTATGAAATACATGGCTAATCTACTTGGAGAATATGAGCGTTACGTTTCACAGGATAAAGTAGACTTTGAAAAAGATGGTGTATCTCTTAGGCAGGCTACTATGTATTTATCAGATGACGAATTTCAAGACTTTATTCATGAACTTAGAGGAGTATATGCAAAAATACTGCCTAATAAGCCATCTGCTGAACGGAGGAAGAGAATCTTTGCAAATATTATTATTCCAGAAGCGAGAGAGAAGGAGTGAACGTAATTGAAGGAAGCTCAAGTTACAATTCAAAGTGATGTCCAATTAAAGGGATCCTTGTCGATACCTAGTACAAATGATCATCAAGTGAGTCCGGCAATTGTAATTGTACCTGGTACAGGAAAGCTTGATCGAAATGGAAAAGTAAATAAAAAACTAGATTTACAATTATATCGACAACTTGCAGAGAAATTAACCGAAATGGGATTTGTCACACTCAGGTATGACAAGCGTGGAATTGGTGAAAGTGAAGGAGACTTCAATACAACAGGAATGTGGGATTTAGTCACAGATATTCAAGCAGCTGTAATTTTTTTAAAGAACAGACCGGAAGTAGATTCCGAAAAAGTCATTATTTTGGGACATAGTGAAGGAAGTATGTTAGGTACTGCTGCTGCAGTAAGGGAACCAATTGCTGGTCTTGTCCTGCTGGCAGGTGCAGCTGAAACACTATCTGAAGCAACGAAGCGTCAGCGTGACCTTGCCACACAAGATATCCTCAATGCAAAAGGGTTTTTAGGCTGGTATTTACGATTAGTAGGTGTGCCTAATAAGATTGAAAAACAAGCTCAAAAGTATACAAAAAAAGTAATGGACTCAACAGAAGATGTGATGAATGTTCAATTTCAATCAATTAATGCGAAGTGGATGCGTGAGCATTTCTCCTACAATGTTCGTGATGACCTAGCGAAGGTAACATGTCCGGTTCTAGCTATAACTGGAGCAAGAGATATACAGGCTAACCCAGAGTTAGTTAAGGAAGTACCTAACTATGTAAAAGGGGATTCAGAGTATCATATTGTAGAAAATATGGGACATTCATTAAAATATCAAGCCAAAAGGTCCAACATGTTATCCGCTAAGAAGGATATTATTGCAGAATCGACGTTACCTCTTCATCCTGAACTTGTTGAGTTAATGGGAGAATGGCTGAATCGTCATTTTAGCAATACTATCGAAAAAACAACGGTCACAATATAAAAAGCATGAGGACATTGCCTCATGCTTCTGTTTTGTATTATGATAAAACTTCTTTAATACGTTCAATTGCCCAATCTAAGTCTTCTTGTGAAATCACTAACGGTGGAGCAAATCGGATTACATTTTCATGTGTTTCTTTACAAAGAAGTCCTTTTTCCTTCAGACTTTCGCAGTATGAACGAGCAGGTTCGTTTAATTCAACACCTACAAACAATCCTCTACCACGAACTTCCTTAATAATAGGGTTTTTGATCTCTTTTAATTTTTCAACTAAATAAGAACCGAGTTTTTGTGAGCGCCCAGCTAAATCTTCATCGATGAGAACGTCTAGTGCTGCAATTGAAACCGCACAAGCCAGAGGGTTTCCGCCAAATGTTGAACCGTGAGAACCTGGCTCAAATACACCTAGTACATTGCGATTTGCTGCAACGCACGAGATTGGGAATACACCACCACCTAGAGCTTTACCTAAAATAAACATATCAGGCTTTACATCTTCCCAATCTACTGCAAATAATTTTCCGGAACGTCCAAGTCCAGCTTGAATTTCATCAGCTATGTATAACACATTGTTTTCCTTACAGATGTCATATGCTTCTTTTAAGAAACCATCTCTTGGAATAATGATGCCGGCTTCACCTTGGATTGGTTCAAAGATAAATGCAGCTGTATTTGGAGTAATATTAGCTTTTAACGCTTCAGTGTCACCGTAAGGAATTACTTTAATTCCTGGCAACATTGGTCCGAACCCACGCTTATATTCTTCATTTGATGACATAGAAACAGCTGACATCGTACGACCATGGAAATTATCTTCACAAACAATGATTTCTGCTGAATCAGCTTCTACACCTTTTACATCATAAGCCCATCGACGAGCAGCTTTTACCGCAGTTTCGACTGCTTCAGCACCTGTATTCATTGGCAGCACCATATCCATACCAGTTAGGCTTGCTACTTTTTCATACCAAGGACCGAGCTGGTCATTATGGAATGCTCTTGAAGTTAATGTGATTTTATCAGCCTGATTTTTTAAGGCTTCAATAATTTTTGGATGACGGTGTCCTTGATTAACCGCTGAATAGGCACTTAACATGTCCATGTATTTGTTGCCTTCTGGATCTTCTACCCATACACCTTCAGCTTTAGATACAACGATAGGCAGTGGATGATAGTTATTCGCACCAAATTTCTCTGTCACTGAAATAATTTCTTGAGTTTTTGACATAGTAAGACCTCCGTTTGTTATAAATTCTTTCTATTCAGGGTTGGAGTCTAATTCCAGCCTCAGCCAAGATGAAATCATGAATTTCATCAACCACGAAGGAAAAAGGAATTCTTTTTTTCCTTGGAAAATGATAAACGCTTTTTCCAAGGAAAAGAGATGCACTTTTCCTTTGGTCCAAATAAGCCGAATAGAAGAAAAGGGAACCCCAACCTTTTCCACTATGCGGAACATTTGATATCCTGAGGCTAGCATGAGCGCACTTTTTTGTTTGCAAGCGCTTATATTAGACGTAACCATTATAACAGTATTCGTCACAAATTTGTCTAACATTCCCCTTGTTTTCTTCTTTTTTCAATCAGAATCGTGCTATTATAGTAAGGACAACTTTTACATAGGAAGGGAGAACGACGTATGATACACTTTCACGTAACTGCTTGGTTTGTAACATTAATTTTGTTCTTTGTTGCGATCTACTTACAAAAAGCAAACAAACAAAAGCCAGTTAAAATACTCCAAATGGTATTACGTTTATTTTATTTAATCGTACTAGCAACAGGGCTACATTTATTAGCTGCATATTATCAGTTCCAGGGTCTTGCAGTAATTAAGGGGATCATTGGTTTATGGGTAATTTTCTGCCTAGAGTTCATTCTAACAAGAGCGAGCAAAGGCAAACCAACAAAAGTGTTCTGGATTCAATTAATTCTGTCACTAGTACTTGTATTCATTTTTGGATATGGCGTATTAGGGTGATTGCAAAAAGACTGAGTGGGGACTATCTCACTCAGTCTTTTTATATGGTTCTTTTTTAAAACTTTGTTGCTTTTAATACAGTTATTCTGGGTGTACAACCAGTTTTAGAAGCAACTGAGGTTGGGAAAAGAGCAACTAACTTTATGTATAGTAGTAACTAGATACTAAGGTAAAAACCTTGCTTCCCTGAGATTTTTACGATAAAGCAACAATTTATTCGAAAACAGCCTTTTATATACAAAATGAAGATTCTACGTTATTACAGCGTAGTGAGTAATTTTCTCGTACCGCTATTTAGTGTGAACTCAAAACGGTCGAAATGCTTTCCATTACGTTTGAAAAAATGTTGTACATTACAAACCTGTTCGTCGTTATCAAATAGTAAGAAGTTTGTTCCTGACACACGTTTATTCGCTACCTGGAAAAATAAATAATTATGACAATAAATACAATCAAAAATAGAAAAACCAGCCTGATTTAACGTATTCACAAATTGCATAAGTGTATCATCCGATAATTCGCTTAGCCACTCTTGGTAAACAAATTGCAAGGGATTTGGAATACGAACTTTATCTCCGTCTTTTATTGCGTAGTTCATAGTGCCAAATGCCATTCCTTCATCAAGATTATTGAAAAGAACCCATTTAGAGTGAATCCAAATTTCAAAAGGCTGCCCACTAAACTCCTTAAATGAAATGGGATCGTCCTGCTCATCAAAGAGGATCCATTGCTCTTGGATATATTCAACTGTACCGATAATATGAGATCGATCCTGAGGCGGAAGTTGTTTAAGACGCTCACTTATGTTCATACTGTTCCTCCTGTTAGAAGTGGTTTATCTTCTTTCTTGACAGAAAAGGAGGAGATTATACGAAGGTGAGGAATGATGTGACTGTATGTCTGAATACGGAATGAATTCGCCGAATAATTATTCTATTCGCCGATACTAACTGAAAATTCGCCGATAAATGGCTGAGAATCGCCGATAAACTGGAATAAATCGCCGATAAAACTCAAGAATTCACTGATATTCCATTATTTCGCCGTTAAAAAGCCCACATCGCCGAAAAAACAATCACAAAAGTACTAACATGATCAATCTTAGAATCTATTACACCTAGATTAACAGTAATGTAGTCAAACTTACTCTCCATTTACACACCACACAATTAGTTGGACTTCACCTAAATTGTATTTAAAACCGACAAATCCGATATACAAAACAAATATATTTTCTACTAAAACAATTGCATACGCTTTCAGATGAATCCTTTCTCTTTTTTTTGCATAGAATGAACCAGTGTTTTTCTTTCCGCCTATTTTTAGCGGAGAAAGGATGATGACAACATGTGTGGTATTACAGGATGGGTGTCCTATAAAAGAGTAGTAGAAAATGAATCAAAAACAATTGAAAAGATGGCAGAAACACTTTCGTTTCGTGGACCAGATGATACAAATATTTGGGTGAAAAAGCATGCTGCATTTGGTCATAAAAGATTAGTAGTGGTTGACCCTCAAGGTGGCAAGCAGCCGATGACGAGACAAAGAGGGGAACAAAGCTATACGATTTGCTATAACGGTGAATTATACAATACAGAAGATATACGGAAAGAGCTATTAGCAAAAGGCTATCGTTTTCAATCACATTCAGATACTGAAGTATTATTAACAGCATATATAGAGTGGAAGGAAAAGTGTGTCGAATACTTAAACGGAATTTTTGCCTTTGCCGTATGGGATGAGACAAACGAAACGTTGTTTATCGGCCGAGATCGGTTAGGGGTAAAGCCTTTATTCTTCGTAGAACAAGATGGAAATCTTATGTTTGGATCAGAGTTAAAAGCACTACTTGCTCATCCTGATATTAAGCCGGAAATTGGATTAGATGGTTTAGCAGAAGTATTTGGCTTAGGCCCGTCCCGTTCACCAGGTCACGGTGTATTCAGAGGGGTTAAGGAATTAAGACCTGCACATGCTTTAACGTTTTCAAGGCAGGGGCTAAAAATATGGCGTTATTGGAATGTTGAAAGTAAGCCTCATACGGAAAACGTAGAAGAAACTGCTGAGAGAGTAAGAGAGTTGTTTACAGATGCAGTTACGAGACAGCTAGTCTCTGATGTACCAGTTTGTACATTTTTATCAGGTGGGGTGGATTCAAGTGCCATTACGGCAATAGCCTCTAATGCGTTCGAAAAAGAAGGAAAAGGTCCTCTTCATACGTACTCAATAGATTATGAGGATAATGATAAATACTTCGAAGCAAATGAATTTCAACCAAACTCAGATCAATATTGGATTCAACTAATGTCCAATACGTTCAATACAAAACACCATAGCTCAATTATTAAAACTGACCAGCTAGTAGAAGATTTAACGGATGCAGTAATGATGAGAGATCTACCGGGCATGGCAGACATTGACTCTTCATTGTTATGGTTTTGCAGAGAAATAAAGAAGGACTTTGTAGTAGGGTTATCCGGAGAATGTGCAGATGAAATCTTTGGTGGATATCCATGGTTTCACCGTCCGGATGATTTGGCAGCAAAAGCTTTTCCATGGATGAGGTCTACTGAGCAACGAGTGGATTTATTACAACCGCATTGGCAGAAAAAATTAAACCTAACTCAATATGTGCAAGATAGATATAATGAGACGGTCAGGGAAACACCAATTCTTGAGGGAGAATCACCACAAGAGGCCAGGCGCAGAGAGTTATTCTATTTAAATATCATTTGGTTTATGACGACATTGCTAGATCGAAAGGATCGCATGAGTATGGGGGCTAGTCTTGAGGTTCGTGTACCTTTTGCCGATCATCGATTAGTAGAATATGTATGGAACATACCGTGGGAAATGAAAATGCATGGAAACAGGGAAAAGGGTATATTGCGAAAAGCCTTAGAAGGAATATTACCAGAGGATGTGTTATATCGTAAGAAGAGCCCATATCCTAAGACACATAATCCACATTATACAAAAGCGGTGAAAGGCTGGTTAGAGGAAATTTTAGCAAATAAATCTTCAGCATTGTACCATTTCTTCGAAGCAGAAAAATTGAAAGAAATTGTTAAATCAGAGGGAGAAGCATTTAAGATTCCTTGGTTTGGTCAACTTATGTCTGGACCACAGTTACTAGCTCACTTAGCACAAACTCATGTATGGTTTGAAAAATACGGAGTTGATATAAAAGAATAAAGAAAATGGTGCCTGCTGTAATAGAGGCACCATTTTTTTGGGGTCTACCTATCAAGACCGTGAATTCTGTATCAGCAGGGACATAATAGGGTTGAATCACAATAAAAGGTGTTCATGGCTGGTATATTTTTAATCTTTTCCTCGCAGCATCCAAATAAGCAACCGGTTAGTCTTGCAATATTGTTTGTTTCGTTTCTTTTCCCCATAGTAGTACGGCAATGACACCGATTAAGATAGAGAATGTAAAAATGGTGAAAATCACACTGATCGAAATATCATCTGCTATGAGGTAGCCAACAACAAGTGGCCCTAATACTCCACCGATTCTTCCGAAAGCAGAGGCCATACCCGAGCCAGTCCCCCGAATAGAAGTTGGATATTGCTCTGGTGTATAGGCATATAATGCTCCCCAAGCCCCCAAGTTAAAGAAGGATAGAAGAATTCCACTCGTTAGCAATAGAGCAGTTGAGTCCGAATTACCAAAGAAATAAGCACTACCGGCAGTACCAATTAAGTAGACGACTAACACAAACTTCCTACCTATTTTTTCAATAAAATAAGCAGCAGTAAAGTAACCAGGTAATTGAGCAAGTGTCATAATTAACACATATTCAAAGCTGCGTATTAAACTGAAGCCTTTCATTACCATCACACTAGGTAGCCATAGAAACATTCCATAATACGAAAAAACAACACTAAACCATAAGATCCATAACACAAAGGTTTGCTTCTTATGTTCAGCAGACCAAACTCTTTTCATGTTTTCTAGAATTGATGACTTCTGTTCTGTCCTTGATTGTTGATAGACAGGTGAATCGGGAAGGTGAAATCGTAAGTAAAGTGTATAAAATGCGGGCAAGGCGCTTAGTAACAAGGCAATACGCCAACCCCATTCAGGAATAATAAAGTAGGCAATCAGTGCTGACAAAATCCAACCTGCTGCCCAAAAGCTCTCTAATAATACAACCACTCTTCCACGCTTCTCGGCAGAAACCATCTCAGAAACGAGTGTTGAAGCAACAGGAAGCTCACCGCCGAGACCCATTCCAATGAAAAAACGGAGAATTAGAAAAATAGCTAATGAGGATACAATGGAGGATAAACCACTTCCAATCGAAAACAATAAAAGAGTAATGATAAAGACATTCTTCCTGCCTACTTTATCTGCCAATGCTCCAAAAATGAAGGCACCGGCAACCATTCCAATTGAGTTAACACTCCCAATCCAGCTCATTTGTTCAGTTGTTAAATTCCAATCTTTTTGTAAGGCAACGAGTAAAAATGATAAGAGTCCAACATCCATTGCATCAAACATCCACGCCAGTCCCGCAATGCCGATTATTTTCTTATCTGAAATAGCTTTTGATTCACTCATGTTGTTCTCCTTTTTATGTTATATGTACTTTAATTTGCCTCAAACTTGAAAAACAATTACGAAAAAAACGTAAGATAGTAAGGATGTCCATATGCATAGCACAGAGGTGAAATAAAAAAACTGTAGCTAAACTAGTAATTCTAGTTTAGCTACAGTTTTTTTAAGCTATGCAGGTAATTCTTCTTGTTTTAAAAATGTCTTATTCATCCAAACTCTAGACCTCCAACGGAATAGCATAATAATACCTCGTAACCATTCGTCAGCGATAAATGAAATCCAGATGCCGATTAATCCGAATCCAAAATGAATGCCAAGTACATATGAGATGGTTATACCGACTCCCCACATAGAGAGAATCCCCATATAAACAGGGAATCTTACATCGCCGGCAGCACGTAACGAGTTGATGACAACTAAGTTAATGGATCGGCCCGGTTCAAGAATAATCGTTAAATAAATAAGAATGGTACTTACTGATAAGATTGCTGGATTATCTGTAAAAATACCGAGTAGTTGCTTGGAAAAGATACTTACTACTATTGCAGCTCCTAATGAAATTACAATAGCTGGCTTCAAGCTTCTTAAACATCTAGTATAAGCATCTTCATACTTCCTCGCTCCAATCATATGTCCGATTAGAATTTGGGTACCTTGGCTAATGGCGATACTGAATAGCATGACGAACATCATGATATTTTGTGTATATACTTTAGCTGTTAATGCTTCGGTGCCAATTTTCGTAATAAAGTAGGTAATAACAAACTGAGATGTATTATAGGCCAAATGCTCTCCTGCAGAAGGGATACCGATCGTCAGTAAGTTTTTCGTATGTTGAAACGGCAGTGTAAAGACGCTTTTGAAGGGAAAGGTTCCTTCTACTCGTCTAAGCATTAGCCAAATGAGTAGAACTAATCCGATCAATCTGCTAACAATTGTTGAGATCGCGACACCTTTAACTCCGAGTTCAGGAAATCCGAATGCTCCAAAAATGAATAGATAGTTTCCAATTACATTTAAAAGGTTCATTCCAATCGTTACATACATGGAATCCTTCGTAAATCCATAGCTTCTAATGATTGAACCAACCGTCATCACAATTGCTTGAACGAACGAGAAACCACCGACAATTACTAAGTAGATATAAGCATCATCCATTAACTCAGCAGGAATACCCATCAATTGTAGAAAAGTTTTGCCGAAAAAATAGAGAACAAGACTAAGTACTAGCCCGAATAATAAGTTTCCGATGATTGAAACAACTGCAACTTCTTTTGCCTCTTTCTGTTCCTTTGCTCCTAAATGCTGTGCAATTAAAATGGCTGTACCTGTTGCAATAAAACCGAACATGACAATAACAATTGATAATATTTGATTCGAAACTCCAACAGCTGCTACGGAGTTATCGGAATACTGACTTAACATTAATGTATCTGCATTACCCATTAACATATGCAACAGGATTTCTATAAATAGTGGCCACGTTAATGCAAACAATGACATTTTCCCTATGTCTTTTTTATTTATTTTTCTAGCCATTGTATCACCTCTCCAAAGTTGTCTGTGTGATGGAATTGAGAAACTAACTAACATACTATTAAAAACAAGCTATTAGTAAAATACCGATGTTTAAATTATCTAAATGATTGAACTAGTCAGTGTAAAAGTGGTATTTACATCAATGAAACAATACTCTATAGTTTAATCTGATTACCATATAATAGATAGAGAATATAACGATAACATTGGTACTATTTCGACCTAAAGAGGTGAGGAGTTTGTCTTATATTTCATTTTATTTACCACCATTTCCAACATTTATTAAAGGGGGAGAAGCAGTATTTACGAAAGGAAATAAGCATATACGGAGAACATATACAGTTTTTGATTTGTTATACGTTATACAAGGGGAAATACATATTACAGAACATGAGACTTCTTTTACTGTACAAGCTGGACAATATGTCATTTTAGTACCAGGATTAGAACACTACGGTCATAAAGGATGTGAAGGGGAAACTCATTATGTTTGGCTCCACTTTACGATTGACCATGACTATGAAGTCGTTCCAGAACAGCCATTGGACTGGACGAAGTTAGCTATACGCGAGGGTGATTTTGAGGAAGCTGCGAAATTTCATTTTTATATTCCGCAATATAATTCAATAACTCAAAGGGAGTTATTAGAGCAGCTATTAAAGCAATTAACGGTTCTTGAAAGTGAACAGTCACCAGATCATAAACTACGTCAGCAAACGATCTTTCAAGATATTTTATTACTTTTGCAAAAGCAGGCACTTCAAATTCCAACAGCTACTGAAAAGGTTAGTGAGGAAGTATTGAGATATATAAGAGAAAACTATCAAAAGCCGATAAAAATGGCACAAATATCAGCCGATTTGCATTTTAACCCTGATTACATTACAAGATGTGTTCAAAAAACAATTGGAACAAGTCCGTCTCAATATTTAAATCAATTTCGTATCGCAAAGGCTAAAAGTCGTTTAGCCAAAACAAATGATAAAATATCCTCTGTTTGTAAAGATGTAGGCATTGAGGATCAAGGTTACTTTTCTAAGCTATTTCGTAAAATGGAAGGAATGTCTCCCGGAGAATATAGAAGAATAGTACACCGTTCAGAAGAGGGAATGGAATAAAAAACCGCATAGAGAATCCCATGCGGTTTTTTCGACAAAATTCGGGTGGTGCCTGTGTACTGCTGATTGAAAAGTAGACACTATACTTTCGGGTCACCTTCTTGGTGGCCTGAAGTGTCTCAT